>JBILYJ010000148.1:0-10307 GCA_044377795.1 Reyranella sp.
CCGCCGTCGCCTCGATCACAAACCGAAACTGGGCCAAGGTCAGTGCTTAGGGCCGTTGGTATTACCCGTCACTTTTTCAGCATGTGCGGCTGACTTTCTTGTTCTGGCGTCGGGGGATTGGCCGCCGACGTCCCACGCGCTTTGCGCCCTTGATTCAATCGATCATTGCGAAATCCGACAACTCGAATGTCTTGTCAAAGAAGGGCTTCGTAGGCGCATACAGACGGAAGTATACGAACCAGCCGTCGTCTTTCACGGTCTTGATAAAGTTGGTCTCGAATCCTGCGGGTGCCTTCGCGCCGACGAAGAGATCGACACTGCCGTCCGGGTTGTACTTCAGGTCCTTCTGCTTGCTGTCGATGTTCACGCTCCGCATGTCGGTGCCGCCATTGTCGTAGGGCCGGCGCGTGTTCTCGCTGTAGAGTGTCAGCGCCCAGAATTGCGCCACCGGCACGTCCTTGGGAACGCGCAGCCTGTAGGTCCTGTCGGCCCGGAGCAAATTGCCCTTCGAGTCGCGCTTGGTGGTCATGTACACCTGCCCCTTGCCGACAACGGGGTTGACCATGCCCTCGCTGCTCGTGACGGCCTCATAGAACCAGGTCGTGCGCTCGTCGAGTTCGACGCGGGTCTCGGTCTCCTGCGGGATGGTGAAGTCGAAGCATTTGTACCAGCTTGTCTTCTCCCAGTAGGGTTCTGCGAAACGCGGGTTGACCTGCAGGTTGCGGGCCATGAGTTCGCCCATCGCTGCGCCTTTCAGCAGGATGGATTTCTGTCGCTCGTCCGGCTGGAAGGGTTTGCCCTTCTCTATGCCGAGCGGGCGCAACATCGCCATCCAGGCCTTGTCGACCGCGTGCACGGGCTCGTCCTCGATTGCCACCGAAAGGTGCTGCCAGTATTCGAGGCCGCGCGGAGCGGTCGCGCTCCACTCGACGTCGCCATTCTCGATGAACGGGCAGGTCGTGAGAGGCGTTCCGTGACGGCCCAGCTTCAGGCGGGACTTGAATTGGGCGTAGGCGACGGGATCGGGGTCGAGGATGCGCACTCCGAAGAGAATGCTATTGGTGGCACTCTGGCAGACGAACATGCCCGGCTTCTCGAACGCCTTGGCGTCGTCATTCGGACCGACGACGACATAGGTTCCGCCTTTGCCCTGATCGGGCCCGGTCAGGCCGGTGTCCGCCACCGGGCGCTGCCACAGATCAATGAATGCCCCGGCCGTCATGCCGGGCGGATACTCGACCACCAATGGGCCATCCTTGAGACTGGTGAATTGCAGGATGTACGGGGTCGTCAGGTTCCCCGTCACGATGCCTCGCTTCTCCTTGAGTGAATTCAGCACGACAAAGTCCGTGGGGCCCTTCACGCCGTAAGCCTTGCATTGGCGAAGACGCCAGGTAGTCATGCTGACAATCGGATGGCACCAGAGGTAAGCTTGGCACGCCCGCTGATAGTCCATCTCGTCGAACAGTCTCTGGGCAGCGACGTCGTCGAAATAGCTGTGCCGCAGTTCGATGTCCCCGACGGGTGTGCCGATGAGTTCATCGCCCTGTAACGTGGCTTGCTCCAGAGATTTTGTCGCCTGGCTCGGCATCGCCACTCCCTTACTTCGTTGCTGCGCAAACACAAATCATACGCTCAATCGAACACGAGGTTTGCGATCAGAGTGTGGTGGCGTTCCAGAGCCACCCGGTGTGTGGCTCGATTTTTTCGAGCCTTCAAAAAAATTATCTCTGCGAAATGCAGTTCTGCTCATTGAGATAGATCAATGACGCTTCCTTGTGTGCAGTAAACATCACAAGACTGCGAATTGCGTGCGAATGACCTCTTGCCTCATACCGCCAGAATACGCGCTGCCCGATTGTCACACAAAGCGCGATGGGACCAAACGGAGCCGACAACATGGACACGATTGAGAACTACATTCGTGAATTCCCGAACCAGGAGCAGGTCAAAATGATGACTGCCTGGTTGAAGAACAACAAGCCGGGCGTCTTCACCTTCAGTGGCCTTGTCGATCCCGCAGATGATACCGTCATAACGCCACAGGCCACGGTGAACTATGGCTACAACTGGTTCAGCCTTTCCGAAGGCCCGGCGGTGGTCAACATACCCAAATACAACAGGTTCTTCTCCGTCTCGATTTTCGACATGAAGCACAATGTACCGGCTGTGATCGTCAATCCGGAAAAGCCAATTCTCCTTGTTCGCCCCGGACAGAAGCGCCCCGACGGTGATCTCAATCTGGTCGAACTGGAGACCGATCAGGGCCTTGTCTTCACCCGCATGGTCGTCGTCGACAACCTCGACGAAGTCATGGCGCTGTCGAAACAGATCATCATGAAGGGTGGCAAGGGTGACATGAGTCGCCCTGTGCAGCGGTTCTCGGATACGATCCGGAAGGCTGGCGACCATGTTATCAAGGCGATGGTCGAAGTTGCCAATCCCGATACCGTTTTCGGCAAACGCAGCGGAGACGTGGGCTGCTTGTCGCTGGCTGCTGGCGTTATGCAGGGCCAGCTCGGCACGCCAAGCGAAACGGTGCGCTACGCTCTGACCCTGAAGGACGACGATGGCCGTCCCCTGATGGGCGATACGACCTATGAGGTCACTGTTCCAGCCGGAATCAACAAGAAGGAAGGTTACTTCTCCGTTACTGTGTATGGCGGCGACAACAAGCTTCTGATCCCGAATGATCAGAAACGATATGACCGGACCTCCTACACTGCCGAACCAAATGAAGACGGCACCTATACAATAGTGCTTTCGCCGACTGGTTCAGGAAAGAACGGGATTCCGACCGGAAAGAACTTCTACATGATCACCCGCGCGTATGTGCCAGTGCCGGGGGCCAACAACCAACCGAAGGTGATCAAGAAATAGCTAAAAGCGAGGCTGGCTTGTCGGCCCATACTCGCCAGGACTGACGAATCGTAAAGTTTACTTGAGCTTGTCGGAATGCCGTGAATTGCCTGCCAATGTCCGAGCCTGGCACTTTTGCGACATGGCAGGTGGCGCACCCCACGTCCGCTCTGAACCTCGGAGCGGACACTGTCGACTTGGTTCGGCAAAGCCGCCGTTTGTGAGCTCGCGGCATATGATCTTTGCCTCTGCTTTCTCCAGCATGGAAAGGTCGAGCTTCACTTGATCGATTGCGGCAGCACTTGGCAGATCAAGAAGAGAGAACTGACACTCTGATCGCAGCCCGCCCTTCTGCCTACAACGCCTCGCCGGCCAACCAGCCGCTCGACCAGGCTCACGGGAAGACGACAATCTCCTGGCCGGACCAGCACCGTCTCAGAACTTGGGCGCACGCTTCTCCAGGAACGCCGCCGTACCTTCATGGTAGTCGGGACCGAAGTAGACATCCCGGCGAAGGCCATGGAGATACTCGTAGGTGGCCGGGTTGATCGGGACCGATTCGCTCAGCACGCGGATGGCCTCCTTTGAGGCGGCAATCGCCTTGGAGGAACGCGACGCGATCGTCCTCGCCATCGCGTAGGTTTCCGCCTCGAGCGACGCCGCCGGCACGACTTGATTGACGATACCGACGCGCTCCGCCCGTTCGGCCGAAATGAGATTCGCCGAGAAGAACATCTCCTTCACCACGGTCAGCGGCAGGCGACTCATGAAGTTGAGAATGCCGGCCACGTTGTACGGCAACCCGAGCTTCGCAGGCGTGATCGCGAAGGCGCAGGTCTCGTCGCCCATCACGAGGTCGCAGGCCATGACGAGGTCGCAGGCACCGCCCCATGCCGAACCGTGGACCATGGCGATCACCGGCGCCGGGAACGCCTTGACCGCCCGCAGCAACTGCTCCAGCGGATCGCTATAGGGCAGCGGGTCGACGTCCGCCCTCGGCAGCTCGCCGACATCGTGACCGGCCGACCAGACCTTGCCCCCGGAGGCGCTGCGCAGCACGACCACGCGTGCGCCATCGGCCTTGAAGGAATCCAGGGCAGCAATCACCTCGGCGATCAGGTCGGCGCCGAGGGCGTTGCGTTTGTCGTCATGGTCGAACGCGATGGTGCCGATCTTGTCGGCAAGCGAAGTCCGGATCAGCGGCATGCGATCAATCCTCAGATCAACGTGACTTTGCGGGCCGTAGATGTCAGCTCGTCGCGAAAGGCCGGATGGGCGATTCCGATCAGCGCGAGGGCGCGTTCCTTGGTCGACTTGCCCCGCAGGTTCACCGCACCGTGTTCGGTGACCACCCATTCGACGTCCATGCGAAGGTCGGTCACCATCGCGACCTTCGGCACGATGCTGGAGACCGTTCCCTTCCGTGCCGTCGACTGGATCGCGATGATCGACTTGCCGCGCTTCGCGAGCGAAGCGCCCTTGACGAAGTCGAACTGGCCACCCGACCCGCTGTACTCATGCTCGCCGATGAACTCGGCGTTGACCTGCCCATAGAGGTCGATCTCGATCGCCGTATTGACCGAGATGAAGTCGTCGTGCTGCGCGATGACCCGGATGTCGTTCACGTAGGACGATGCGTAGCTCTCGAAGGCGCTGTTGTCGTTCATGAAGGCGTAGGATTCGGTTGTACCGAAGGCCACAGTGAAGACGTGCTTGCCGGGGTGGAGCGTCTTGCGCGCGCCCGTGATGACGCCCTTCTGGACCAGGTCGGCCATCGCAGGCGAGAACAGCTCGGTATGGATGCCGAGGTCCGAATGCTTCTCCAGGGCCATGGCAACACCGGAGGGGATCTTGCCGATGCCGAGCTGGATCGTGGCGCCGTTCGACACCATGGGCGCCACCAGGGCGCCGATGGCACGTCCCTCGGGCGATGGCTCGGCGACACCCGCCTCGATCAGCGGTACGTGGTTCTCGACGATCGCAGCCACTTCGCTCACGTGAATCTGCGACTGTCCGAACACCCGCGGCATGTTGCGATTGACCTCGACGATCAGACGCTTGCATCGCCGCGCGGCGGTCGAGGCGAAATCGTTGTCCGTGCCCAGCGAGAAAAAGCCACCCCCGTCCATCGGCGAGACCGTCACGATGAAGGTGTCGAGCGCGATGATTTCCTCGAACAGGCGGGGGATCTGGCTGAAGTTGACGGGAACGAAGCTCAGGAGCTTCTTGCCGGTCTTGACCTGCCGCTTGATGATCTCGTGGTCGGGGCCGCCGATGAAGAAGCTGTGGGCGTCGACCTTCTCGATGACATCCTCGGCCAGCAGCGACTTGGCAAGGGGCTCCATGGCAATCTTGTAATAGAGCCGAATCTGCTTGAGGTCGTTGGACCGCAGCCGGTCGGCAAGCGCCGCCAACAAGGCCGGCGGTTGGCCGATCGCCATGCCGAGGGAAACAGTTGCACCATCGGGAACGCCCGCAACTGCCTTCCCGGCAGTCGTCAGCTTGGCCATGTACAAGTCAGCATAACCTGTCGCCATCGTTCCATCCTTCCAACCGGCACCTGGCCATGTCGCCAAGTCGCTGGCTCAGTTGGCCCGACGAGGGGACCCTGTCAACACGCCAGCCTACACCGCCTCGCCGGCAACCCAGCCCGACGACCAGGCCCACTGGAAATTGTAGCCGCCGAGCCAGCCGGTCACGTCGACCGCTTCGCCGATCGCGAACAGGCCCGGGACCTTCTTTGCCCCCATCGTCTTCGACGACAGCCCGTCGGTGTCGATGCCGCCGAGAGTGACCTCGGCCTTTGCATAGCCCTCGGTGCCGGTTGGCACGAAGGTCCATGCCTTCAGGCGGCTTGCCAGCGCTTCGAGATCGCGATCCCGCTGGTCGGCCATGATGCCCTCCGGCGCCTGGCTTTGCGCCAGGCGCTGCGGCAGAACTTCCGCCAGGACGGTCCGCAGCTCGGCCTTGGGCCGCGTCCGCTTGCGCTCCTTGAGAAAGCTCGCGGCATCGAGGTCGGGCAGCAGGTCGATCATGATCTCCTGTCCAGGCTTCCAGTAGGACGAAACCTGCAGGATCGCCGGGCCCGACAGCCCGCGATGGGTGTACAGCAGCGCCTCGCGAAAGCGCGCACGGCCGCAGCGCGCCTCGACGTCGAGCGATACCCCGCTGATCTCCGGCACGGGCAGCGTGAGCGGCACCAGCGCCGGCCGCGTGTCGGTGACGCGCAGTCCGAAGTGGCGCGCCACCTCGTGCGCGAAGCCGGTGGCGCCCATCTTCGGAATCGACAAGCCGCCCGTCGCCAGCACGACGGCGCCCGCGGAGAAATCGCCGTGGTCCGTCGTCACCGTGAAGCGGTCCGACTTCTCGACGCGCGTCACCTTGTGCGCCACCCGCACGTCGACACCCACCGCCGCGCATTCGTCGAGCAGCATCGCCACGATCTGCCGGGCCGAGCCGTCGCAGAAGAGCTGGCCCAGCGTCTTCTCGTGCCAGGCGATACGGTGCTTGTTCACCAGCTCGATGAAGTCGTGCTGCGTGTAGCGCGCCAGCGCCGACTTGCAGAAATGCGGATTGGCCGAGAGGAACGCCTCGGGTCGCGCGTCGCGATTGGTGAAGTTGCAGCGCCCGCCGCCCGAGATCAGGATCTTCTTGCCGACCTTCTCGGCATGGTCGAGCAGCAGGACCTTGCGGCCACGCTGACCCGCCCGCATCGCACACATCAGCCCCGCGGCGCCGCCGCCCAGAACGACGACGTCGAAAACCGGTGGCTGGCTCACGCCAGCGCCTTGCCCATGATCCAGAGCGCCGCCGCGAGGCCCGCGATCGCACCGGCGACCGAACCGCCGACATAGAGCGCGGCCATCAGGTATTCATGCCGCTCCCACAGCAGCACCGCGTCAAGCGAGAAGGCTGAGAAGGTCGTGAAGCCGCCCATCACGCCCGTCGCCAGGAACAGGCGCAGGTGGCCGGCCGCACCGATCCGTTCGGCGAACCAGCCGGTGATCAGGCCCATCACGATCGAGCCCAGGATGTTGATCACCAGCGTGTGCCAGGGGAAATGCGAGCCCAGCAGGCGCGCCACCCAGATGTTCATCCCGTGTCGGGCGGCGCCGCCGATGCCGGCGCCCACGAAAACGACCAGGTAGCTCATGGCCGGCCGCCTCCGAACTTCGTCTTCCAGTCGGGCACGGCGTTCGGGAAAGGCAGCGCCGTCGCCTCGTAGACGCCGCGCGCCACGGCCCGCGCCAGGCAATCGGCCGCCACGGTACCGAGCTCCGTCAGGACCAGCGGATTGCCCCCGCGGCCCGCCTTGCCGGTCGCAGCGGCAAAGACCGTGTCGCCGTCGTTCGGCGCATGCACGGGCCGCAGCGACTTCGACAGGCCGTCGTTCGCCATGATGGCCAGCCGCTTGCACTCCGCCTTGGTGAGAGTCGCATCCGTGGCGACCAGCGCGATGGTCGTCGCCGTGGCCGGCAAGGGCTGTCCCTTGAAGCGCATCTTGAGCGCATCGTCGGGCAGCCGGGCCGGCCAGCCGAGGCCGCCGAACTCTTTGCCCTGCTCGTAGGCGCCCGCCCAGAAATGCGGGCCGCTGCCGATCGTGGCCGAGCCCACCGCGTTGACCGCCACCAGGGCGCCGACGGTGAAACCCTGGCTGGTCCGGGCACTGGTCGAACCCAGACCGCCCTTCAGTCCCGCCGTGGTGGCACCCACACCGGCCCCCGCCGTGCCGAGCGCAAAATCATGCGCCGCCACAAGAGCAGCGTCACGGCCGAGAGCCCAGTAGGGCGGCTCGTGCTTCACCGGCTCGCGCATCCAGTCCTTCTCGCCGCCATTGACCAGGTCGAACAGGATGGCCTGCACCGCCACCGGAATGGCGAGGCCGCCGAAGGTGCGCCCCTGTCCGCGCTGACAGAGCACGGCCGAGGCGCCGCCCGCCGCGTCGAGCCCGTAGACCGAACCGCCCGAGAGAACGACGGCGTCGATCATCTCGCCCACCATCTCGGGCTCGAGCGAGGTGCCCATCCGGTCTCCCGGCGCACCGCCCAGGGTCGAGATGCTGGCAACGGCGCCCTGCTCGAAGATCGCGACGGTGGCGCCGGTGGCGGCGCGCATGTCCTGGGCGTTGCCGACCAGGACGCCGGCCACGTCGGTGATCAGGTTCCTCACGTCAGGAACTCGCCGCCGTTCACATGGATCGTCTGGCCGGTGATGAAGGTGCCTTCCGGGCCGACCAGCAACCGCACCATGGCGGCGATCTCCTCGACCGTGCCGAAGCGCTTCAGCGGAATCGGACGGTTCACCGCCGGACGCGCGCCTGCCGCCGCGCCGCGCGTCGTGTCGATCGCGCCCGGCGCCAGCGCATTGCAGGTGATCCTGTGCGGCGCCAGCTCGACCGCCAGCGCCCGCATCAATCCTTCGAGACCCGACTTCGATGCCGACACGTGACAGCGGTTGGGCGTGCCGACATGGGTGGAAATGCCGGACAGCGCCACGAAAGCGCCGCCGCCGCGCGCCACCATCTGGGGCACGATCGCCTTGCCCAGCAGGAAGGCGCCGTCGAGCGCGACCGACATGATCTCGCGCCATTCCTCGAACGACATGTCGAGGAAGGAGGTCTGGCGGCGCAGGCCCGCATTGCTGACGAGGATGTCGACGCCGCCGAACCTCGCGGCAGCCTCGGCCGCGAGACGCGGCGGCACGGTCGGATCGGAAACATCGCCCATGGCGGCCATCGCCCGGCCCCCGGCGGCCTCGATCTCGCCGACCACGGCATCCACCGCTGACTTGTCCGAACGCCCGTTGACCACGATGGCCGCACCGTCGCGCGCCAGGGTCAGCGCGATCGTGCGACCGATGTTCTTGCCCGCGCCCGTCACCAGCGCGACCTTGCCTTGCAGGGGTAATGACATGCCTTCTCCGCCCAGGGTCCGGCCGGGACCCTAGCGGAGATCGATTGCGAACTTAAGCGTTGCCGTCAGCCGGCGACGATGTAGGCCCGCAGCGCCTCGGTTTCGTGCTGGGCTTCCTCGAGACGCGCCTTGACGACGTCGCCGATCGATACGAGGCCCAGCAGTTCGCCGTGCCGCACCACCGGCAGGTGACGGAAGCGACCGCGCGTCATGAGCTGCATGACATGCTCGATCGAATCGTCGGGATCGCAGGTCACGACATCGCGGGTCATGACGGTGCGCGCCTCGAGGTCGAGGGCGGCGGCGCCGTGCCGGGCGAAGGCGTGCACGAGATCGCGTTCGGAAACGATGCCGGCGATCGAATCGTCGGGATCGAGAATCAGCACCGAGCCGATGTGGCGGGTGCTGAGCTGCTGGGAAATCTGGCCGACCGACGTGCCCGGCGTGACCGTGTGAACGAGACCGCCCTTACGCGACAGGATATCGGAGACGAACATGGGTTCCTCCTTCTGTGGTCGATGGGTCTGCTGAACGCCAACACTGTAGCGCGGAGGGAGGTTGCGGGCGATAAAGCCCCTCATGAACGATGCCCGATCTGCCCTCGTCCTCTTCTCCGGTGGACAGGACTCCACCACGTGTCTGGCCTGGGCGCTAGAGCGATTCGCGCATGTCGAGACGGTCGCTTTCGACTACCGCCAGAGGCACCGCATCGAGCTGGATCAAAGGCTTGTCGTCCTCGACCAGGTCCGCCACCGCTTTCCGCAGTGGGCGGAGCGCCTGGGCGAAGACCATTTCATCGACATGGGCGTGCTGGGACAAATCAGTGACACGTCCCTGACGCGTGACGTCGCCTTCGCGATGGAGAAGGACGGGCTGCCCAACAGCTTCGTGCCGGGCCGCAACCTCCTCTTCTTCACCTTCGCCGCCGCCGTGGCCTGGCGGCGCAACATCCGCAACCTGATCGGCGGCATGTGCGAGACGGATTTCTCGGGCTATCCCGACTGCCGCGACAACACGATCAAGGCGCTGCAGGTGACGCTCAACCTCGGCATGGACCGCGCCTTCGTGCTCCACACGCCGCTGATGTGGCTCGACAAGGCCGAGACCTGGGGACTTGCAAAGGAATTGGGCGGCCCGCCGCTGGTCGAACTGGTCCTGGAGCATACCCACACCTGCTACGACAGCGTGCGCGGACCTCGGAACGAATGGGGGTACGGCTGCGGCGAATGCCCCGCCTGCGCCTTGCGCAAGCGGGGCTTCATCGCCTGGCGCGAGGGCAAGGCCTCGCTGTAGGAGCCTAGCGGCCGCCGGCCAGCTGACGGGCTCCGGTCAGGTTCTCCTGGACCTTCGGAAACTGGCCCTGGGCGTAGCGGCGCAACGCGCCGTTCCCACCGTTCTGCGAGTAGGCGCCGTACTGCGCATTGGCATCGATGTGCGCGGCGAGCTGGGCGTTGGCATAGGCGGTATCGAACTCCACGCCTTCCAGCACCTGCAGCCGCTGCAGTGTGGCTGTCCAGCCCGGCGCGTTGCTGGGAT
>JBILYJ010000149.1:0-10293 GCA_044377795.1 Reyranella sp.
GACCGAACCTCGCACAAATTGGTTTGGATTCAAAAGACGTAGTGTTTCCGGTGCTTTTTCGGTTCGAGGGTGCGCCGGAGTTTTGATGGAGTCCGCCGCCAGGCAGTACAGTGAAAAACCCGAGGTGCGCGTGGTCCGGCGTAATCATGCGCAATTCCGGCGGGTCGTACAGGTTCCGCCGGCATGCCGCAGTCGATGAGCGGGGCTCGGACATATGTGGCATCGTGGGCCGACGGCGTTTCCACCTTACCGTCTTCCGCCTTCCGCCTTCCGCCTCCACAATGCTCGCCCATTGTCCGGCGGCATTCTCCTCCCGATGGATGTCGCCGGACCATCGTGGCGGTGTTTTCTGGCGGCGCTTGGCGGTGATGCGTTTCGTGTCGTTACAAATCAGCATCTGGCCATCTGCATCGGGAGCGGAGCTGAGCTGCGGTTCTGGACTTTCATTCACCGACCAAATCGTCGACATTTCCCTCGTCAGCAAATGAGGCATGTCGTGAAGCGTGGATGGAAGCGGCAGTTGGCATTTGTAGTGGTTGCGTATGGGGCCTTGGCAGGGATTGTCGCGTCGCCCGCGTCGGCACAGGACACGCGCTGGGACTCACTTTTGTCTAACTCGTACTGGTACGTGCCGGTCCCCTACCTGATCGCCTATGCCAGCGGCAACAGTAGCCAAACAATCAACACGATACCGATCGGCGACCAGACGCTGTGGGCGCTCGGCACGGCGAGCCACGGCGTTTTCAGTGGATCGACCGAGGCGACCTTCGCCATCGGGTCGACGGCCGGGGCTCCCACCAGCGCGTCCATGCAGGGCATCGTCACCGAGTCCGGTCAGATCCGGATCGCCTTCACCTCATCCGGCAGCCCGACCGTCATCGGCGTCGGCCAGATGCGTGAGATTTCTGGCGTGCCGCTGATGCAAATGCAGATGATCACCGGTTCCTCGTTTCTGATCACCCACTGGGCCTATATGGCACCCTACAATCCTGCCGTCTTCACGCCGCCATCGCCCACCCAGTATGTGACCGCCAACGTCCTCTCGCCGGAATGGCGCTGGACCGCCGGCACCACCTGGCGGGTCGCCAGCCAGATGCTGTTCGGTACGGCGGCGCCCGGCACCTTCAAGATCACCGACTACAGCAGCGGCTACTACTGGGGCATAGGCGCGGCGCCGCAGGGCAGCGCGGTCGGCAACTTCACCGTTCTGGGCTCGATGACCCCCGAGGGCAACGTTCTGTTCAGCCTGCTTGGTGGCGATACGCTGTCGAGCCTCAATGGCCAGATCACCGGCGACGCCACGACGGGTGCCATGGTGCTTCGGCCCTACGACCTGTCCGGGCCCACCGGGACGCCGACCTTGGCCGACATTATGCCGGTCTCTACCATCGCCGCCGGCCAGACTTACTTCCTGAGCAACGTCGGAACGACGGTAATCCCAGCCTTCGCCGGCGGCACGTTGCAGGTCGACATGGCGGTTGGGACCTACGCTCAGAACTTCTCTGTCGACGGCTCGATCACCAACCGCCTCGATCAGCGCGGCAACGCCGCGCGGCTGACTGGCGTGCTGTCCGACGCGGCGCCCGGCACGCCGGGCAACCTCACCATCGCCAACAGTGACATCGGCGGCAGAATTACTTTCGCCGGTGCCAACACCTACAGCGGCCTCACCACCGTGGAGGCCGGCGCCACGCTGTCGGTCGACGGCTCGATTGTCTCGCCGGTCTCGGTCTCCGGCATGCTGGGCGGCAGCGGAACGGTGGGGACGACGCAGATTAACAGTGGCGGCACGCTGTCGCCGGGCAACTCGATTGGCACCATCACGGTGAACGGTAACCTGGCCTTCGGTGCCGGGTCGACCTATGCGGTGGAGGTCTCGCCCAGCGTGGCCGACCGGACCAACGTCACCGGTACGGCGGCTCTGGCCGGCACCCTGCAGTCGAGCTTCGCCCCCGGTACCTATTACGCCCGTACCTACACGTTGCTGTCGGCGACGGGCGGGCGGACGGGAACCTTCGGGACCTTCAGCACGGCCGGCCTGCCGGGCGGGTTCCAGAGCAGCCTGAGCTACACGCCGACCGACGTGATGCTGAATCTGACGGCCGCGCTGGGTGGCGGCACGGCGCTGAGCAGAAACCAGGGCAATGTCGCGAATGCGCTCAACACGAGCTTCAATACCGGCAACTCGCTCTCGAGCGGGCTGTATGGCCTGTTCTCGATGTCGGGGCCGCCGTTGGCGAATGCACTGAACAGCCTGTCGGGTGAGGCGCAAACCGGGGCGCAGACGGCGGCATTCACCTTCGGCAACCAGTTCCTCAACACCGTGCTGGGCAGCACCGGAGGCGGAGGCCTGGGCGGGAGCTCGCAGCAGGCGGTGCAGTACGCCTCCCTGGATGCCAACGAGGCCGGTCCCGAGCCGCGCCGACTGCGCGGCTGGATGGCGGGGTTCGGCGGTTACGGCTGGCTGGACGGCGCGTCGGGTTCGTCGTCGGTGCAGACCACGACACAGGGACTGGCGGTAGGTGCCGACTGGAGATTCGACGGCGGGACGCTGGGCGTGGCGGTGGCGAGCGGCAGCTCGAACTGGTTTCTCGCCGGCGGGCTGGGCAATGGGCTGGGCAATGTGCTGCAGATCGGTCTCTACGGTCGAACCGGGGCGGGCCCACTGTACGCGGCGGTGGCCGGGGGCTGGGGCGTGCATGGGGTGTCGACCAATCGTTCGGTGGGCTTCCTCGGCGACTACATGAGCGCCAACTACACGGTGAACACATGGTCTGGCCGGGCCGAGATGGGCTACCGGATCGCGCTGGGCAGTCATGGGCTGACGCCGTTCGTGGCCGGGCAGGGGCAGGCTGCAAACCTGCCGGGGTTCTGCGAGACCTCGCGGACCGGCAGCGGGGCGGCGCTGTGCTTCAATGCAAACACGGCGACGTCGCTGCGTTCGGAACTGGGCATCGAGGGCGATGCCAACCTCGGCACGGTGCTGGGTTCGAAGGCCAAGGTACAGGCGCGACTGGCGTGGGCACACGAGTACGAGACGACCGGGACGGCCTCAGCGTGGTTCCAGTCTCTGCCCGGGTCGAGTTTCACGGTCTCGGGCACGCCGCTTCCGGCCGATGTCGGCCTCGTTCGGGTGCTGTCGGAGATCGAACTCGACCGGACCTGGTCATTCCGCCTGCAGGGCGACGCGGAGTTCGCCGGCAATTACGGCTCGCTGGCCGGCACCGCTCGTATCGCCGCGCGCTGGTAGGTCTTGGCGGGGCCGGGCCTTTACGGCCCCTTCTGGCCGAACACCGCCTCAGCCTGCTCGTGCCACGGCAAGTCGGCGACCGTGACCAGATCGTTCAGCGACAGCGCCGCCGGCTCCCGCTGGGTCACGAGCCGTTCCAGAACATCCGGCGACAGGTAGGCAAGCCGCATCATCCGGCCGACGAACCGGTCCGAGATCTTCTCCGCGGCGGCAATGTCCTGGAGGGTCGCCAGGGCGCCGGTCTCGAGCTTGCGTCGCCAGCCCCACGCCCGCGCAACGGCGCGAAGGACATGGGGCCCCTGGTTGGTGGGTTCGGCAACCTCCATGTCCGCCGGCGGCAGGATCTTCGGCCGCCCATTGCGTTTGCGGATGGCGAGCGGGATGACGACACGAATGGTGCCGGATGATTGGGTCATGCGTGCACCTCGCTGCGGGGCGTGACCATGTCGCGAACAATCGATCCAAGGCCGTCATTGCGCAGATCGACGGCGACGCCGTTCGTGCCGACCGTGACGCGCTCGACCAGGAGCTGGACGATCCGTGCCTGCTCGGCCGGGAACAGCGAGGCCCAGAGCTGGTCGAAGCTCCCGAGCGCGGAGACGACCGCGTGTTCGTCGACCGATCCATCTTCCGCCCGCAGGGCCTCGATGGTCCGCGCCGCGACCTCCGGTGCTCGGACCATCCGCTGGATTTCACCGACGACGGCGGCCTCGATCATGCCTGCCGGAAGGCGTTGAGGGCCGGCGTTTTCGCCGACCGCCCGGCTCCGGATCAGGTCCATCGACGTGTAGTAGCGATAGAGCCGGCTGCCCTTCTTCGTCGCCGTCGGCGTCATGGCGGCGCCGGTCTCGGTAAAGATGATCCCCTTCAGGAGCGCCGGTGACTGCGTCCGGGTGTTCGAGGCGCGCTGTCGCGGGCTCTGCTGCAGGATCGAATGCACCTTGTTCCACAGGTCGCGGTCGATGATGGCGGCATGCTCGCCGCGATAGGCGGTGCCCTTGTGCACGGTGTCGCCTATGTAGATCCGGTTGTTCAGCAGCTTGTACAGGAAGCCCTTGTCGATCGGCCGGCCGCGGCGGGACCGGACTCCCTCGCTCGAAAGCTTCTTGGCCAGCAGCGTTGCCGAGCCGAGCTGGACGAACTGGGCGAACATCATTCTGACTGTCACGGCTTCGGCGTCGTTGATCGCCAGCTTCCGATCCCGCACCTCGTACCCCAGCGGTACGACCCCGCCCATCCACATGCCGCGCTTGCGTGACGCCGCCACCTTGTCGCGGATCCGCTCGCCGATCACCTCGCGTTCGAACTGGGCGAAGGACAGCAGGATGTTCAGCGTCAGCCGGCCCATGCTGGTCGTCGTATTGAACGACTGCGTGACCGAGACGAACGTGACGTTGTTGCGGTCGAGCACCTCGACCAGCTTGGCAAAATCCATCAGCGACCGGCTCAGGCGATCGATCTTGTAGACCACCACGACATCGACCAGCCCCGCCTCGATATCGGCGAGCAGGTGCCTCAATGCCGGCCGCTCCAGCGTGCCGCCGGAGAAGCCGCCGTCGTCATAGCGCTCACGGATGGCGGCCCAGCCTTCGGCCTTCTGGCTCGCGACATAGGCTTCGCAAGCCTCGCGCTGGGCGTCGAGACTGTTGAACTCCATGTCGAGCCCTTCCTCGCTCGACTTGCGGGTATAGATGGCGCAGCGCAGCCGGCGGGGCAGGGCGACAATGGAAGCGCCTTTCATCGCTGACCCCGGCTGATTTCGCGGATGCCGAAGAAGCGCCAGCCGTTCCACTGCGTGCCGGTGATCGTACGGGCGATGGCGGAGAGCGATTTGTAGAGCCGTCCCTCGAACTCGTAGCCGTCCTTCGTGACGGTGACGGTGTGCTCGACGCCATCCCACTCTCGTAGCAACCGCGTGCCGATGACGGGGTTGCGAGAGTCTGAAAGGATCGCCCTGCGCCCGATCTTGCCTTCGACCTCGTCGGCCAGCAGATCCAGCGTCCGCCGGGTCTCTCGCGATGGCCCGCCATGCGTCAGTTCCTGGATGCGCCAGCCGATCCTGAGTTCAAGGTAGCCCCGGCTGTTGTTCGGCGCGGGCGTGGCAAACAGCGCTTCCCATTTCGCCTTCATCTCGTTCACCGACATCCGCTTCAGCGCCATCAGCTGGGCCAGCGTCGAGGCCTCGGTCACGGTGCGTTGCCCCGGTCGCCGCGGGCGTTGTTCAATCCTCTTCGCGGCTGCGCGCCTGCTCGTGAGGTGCGCCTCCAGCGCCAGGACACTGTCTTGTTCTGTCATGCCATTCTCCGTGTGGGGGCGCCGGCATGACCGCTTCGGTGGGGCGGTAAGTCGACGAAACTGTCTCTGTCGTCGGCAGATAAAGGACTGGCTTCGCGCGCGTGAAGCCGGATCAGCCCGCGGGCCAGGATCTGGCCGAGTTCGGCCAGGCGTTCGTCGGGGGTCATGTGGTTGGGGTGGAGGGGAGACATCGCCATCAATCGCCGTGGTGAGATTGACCATGATTACGTTGGAGCGATCAGAGAATCGAAATCTGCGCGTTAGCGAAGCCGTGCGGCGAAGAAAGCAGCAGAGCGAAAGCCACACTGCTCAATACTCACAGACACGAGAAGCTGTTCCGTCCTGGAACGGCTTGGATCCCCCTACCTTGCTCACTCCTCTCGGCAGGACACCCATGGGCGCGGCGCGTCGGGTTGCCGGCGGCCCGTGTTATCGACGTGGGGAATTTTCCCAATTGAATCCGCAGCCGGCGTCCGGGACCGCCTGTCGGCGGCTCGATGCCCAGCATTGACGCGGTCGATGGCGTTCGCAGGAGGAGGCGAACCCGTAACTCACGGTAGCCATTGTCAATGTTCGTCAATAAAGATATGTATCGTATCAAGTGCACTTGATGATCTTCGTAGCAGGTGACAGATTATGCCTCATGTTCGGAACGCCACACCATGACTGCCACCTCGCGGCGCCCGCCCGAACCGCCCGTCGCTTCCTTGTATGGCGACGCAGAGACCGAGGCCGCCTCGGGACTGCCCCTACCCAGTCTCCGGGCTCTACAGGCTGCTGGCGCAATCCGAGCGAAGAAAGAGCCCAAGAATCACGGCGGCTTCAGGCGCTCATGGACCGAACCAGAGGTTCTAAAGGCCGCCATCGGTGCCGCGATCTCGGAACATTTTGCGTGGAACATCCGGATCACCGGCGAAGCCCTCGCCAAGACCAGGGGTGGGACCTGGGATGCGTTGATCACCGTCGCTGCCGCCGACCTGGACCAGGGCACATCGAGCAGGGCAAGTGTCATCACGGCCTCGGAGGACGACTGGTTCCTGGATCTGATCGACCGGAAGTTTCTCTTCCTGCGGGTGCCGGTGGCGGTCACGACCCTATTGCCCGATGCCCCCTTTGGGCAGACCGATCTGCCTCTCGGCATAGCAACCTCCAAGGACAGCTTTCAGATGCTGCCGTGGTCCCTCGGCACGAAGCCTGGGCGGGCCCAAGTCGAGAAGCTGGTCGGCGAAGCCGCTATGGAACCGATCCTCCTCACCTACAAGCTAGCAATGGCAGCGCACGGCAATTTCCTGAGCAGAGCCAGCATCAACGCCAGCATGCAGGTCAGAGCGGCCTGGCGCCGCCTTCACGGGCTGGAAGCCCGCTTCGTTCAGGAGTTCATCAAATCCCGCTGACAAGGGAATGCAAGCAATGAATACCCCTCTCACGGCCAGCCGACATGGAACCGAACCTCCCGCGACAATTGCCGACGATCTCCTGCGCGGCGCCGACGAAATCGCCCAGTTCGTGTTCGGATCGAAGCGCCACCGGCGCAAGGTCTACTACCTGACCGGCGACGCGAAGACGCGGATGCCGCACTTCCGGATCGGCTCCGTGCTGTGCGCCCGCAAGAGCACCTTGCTCGCCTGGATCGAGCGGCAAGAGGGCCAGTAATGGTAGCGACAAACGTCATCGAGGCGATCGAAGCTGTGCGTCAGCGCTATCCCGACTTGGCCTGGTATGGCTTCGGCATGGCCTCGTGGAGCCAGGAGCCGTTCGAGCTGCACCGGGCCGCAATGAGTGAGAGTGGCGAGGTGCAGCAGTTCCTGCGCGGAGTGGAATGGCTCGCCCAGGTCAGGCAAACCCCAAGGATTAACCGCCGCAGACACAGCTATGATTGGAAGCATGTGGCTGAGCGATGGCACATGTCCAAGGGTCGGGGGGACTACTACATCGCTGAAGGCATGTTCATCGCCGCCGGGGTTCACCTCGGATTCGAAATTCGCCGCCAGCCGAACAGTACCTCCGTATGGCTCAACATCCATACCGCGTGTGACAACCGTTGAAGCCGGGCCCAATGACTGAACTCTCCGGCTCGATCCTGCCGTCCTACAGCGAGCTGAACGATCTGCGGATCGCACTGCGTCGCAACGGCTATCGCCCCGTCCCCGTCGCGGGCGCACACATTGCGATGAAATCCGCCGGCAAGCGGCCCCTGATGAAGGCATGGGAGACCGTCTGCGCCTCGGCCGATGAGGAGGAAATCGCCCGCTGGGCCCGAGCGCAGCGCAATTGTACCAACACCGGGCTGCTCTGCGGCGACATCGTCGGAATCGACATCGACGTGCCAGTGGAGGATCTGGCGGCCAACGTCGAGGCTGCCGCCCGCGAGATACTGGGCGACACACCCCTCAAGCGCATCGGCCGCGCTCCCAAGCTGCTGCTGGTATTCCGGCCCGACGAGCCCTTCGACAAGCTGCAGACGCCGGAGCTGGTGCTGCCGGATGGCACCGTCACCCGGGTCGAGGTGCTGGCGACAGGCCAGCAGTTCGTCGGCTTCGGCATCCACCCCGACACCAAGGCCGAGTACCAGTGGCCGCTCAAGTCCCCGCTCGAGGTCGGCGCGCAGGATCTGCCCGTGATCGGCCGCGAGCAATGCAAAGCCCTCCTGGCCCAGGCAGAGCAGCTGTTGCGACAGGCCGGCGCCCGGAGCCAGGGAGAACGCAAGGAAAGCGAGCGCTTTGGCCGGAAGCTGGCCGGCCTGGGGGCTCAGCAAGCTCCGTCCCGCGAGGTCGTGCTGGAGGCACTTGCGCATGTAGGGAACCACGATCTGTCCTACGACGAATGGATCCGCGTCGGCTTCGCTCTCTACCACGGTCTTGGCGACGCCGGGCGTGATGTGTGGGAAGACTGGTCGGCACAATCAGCGAAAAACGACCCATCCGTCACGGCCATCAAATGGCCGAGCTTCGCGCAGGCCCGCAACATCACCGTTGGCACGCTCTTCTGGCTGGCCGGGCAAAACGGATGGCGACAGCGCCGGCAACGAGATGCCGGCCCTGCGAATCCAAACGTCGATGCGGATCAGGAACTGAAGCCCTCTGGCCGGCCAACCATCCGCATCAAGGCCGGGTGGTTGCCCAAGGTTGTGGATCTGGCCGAACAGGCGTTGATGGATGCCGGGCTGCAGCTCTACCAGCGCGGAAGCATGATCGTGCGTCCCAGCATGACCAAGGTGCTCATCGCCGATGGCAGGAGGACGCCGGCCCAGCGCCTGGTACACGTGAAGTCCCACCACATCGCTGAGGCCATGACACGGGCCGCACACTGGGAGCGTTTCGACGGTCGCCTTGAAGCGTGGGTCTCGACCGACTGCACGCTGCGCATCGCGGATACCTATCTGGCGAGAGAAGGAATGTGGAATCTGCCGGTGCTGACCGGCATCATCAATTGTCCGACGCTGCGGCCTGACGGATCGATCCTCGAACAACCCGGCTACGATGAGGCTACCGGCCTGTTGTTCGACCCTCAGGGCGCCTGTTTTCCATTTATGACCCCCGAGCCGGACCGGGACGAGGCCCTCGCGGCACTGTCCTACCTGCGCACTCTGATCGATACCTTTCCCTTCATCAGTGCCGCCGATCGAGCGGTGGCACTTTCGGGTATCCTGACGACCGCGATCCGCCGCTCGATCCCGACCGCGCCGTTGCATGCGTTCAACGCGCCTGTCGCGGGATCGGGGAAGTCTCTGCTGGTCGATATCGCCAGCGTGGTCGTCGCGGGTCGGCCGGCCGCCGTCATTGCCCAGGGTAAGACCGAGGAGGAGATGGAAAAGCGTCTCGGCGCCGCGCTGATTGCCGGTGACGCCTTGGTGTCGATCGATAATTGCGAAAGCGCGCTGGGTGGCGAACTGCTCTGCCAGGCACTCACCCAACCGACTCTCAAGATTCGGGTGCTGGGCAAGTCCCTGAACGCCGAGGTGCCCAGCAATGCCGCGATGTTCGCCACCGGCAACAATCTCACGCTCGCCGGCGACATGACCCGGCGCGCTATTCGCTGCTCTCTCGACCCGGGCGTCGAGCGTCCGGAGCTCAGGGAGTTCGATCGCGACCCGATCGCCACCGTGCAAGCGGCCCGCGGTGACTACGCGATTGCCGCGCTCACCGTCCTCCGGGCGTACCACGTCGCCGGGCGGCCACAGCAGGCGACACCGCTCGGCTCGTTCGTGGACTGGTCTCGCTGGGTACGAGATGCGCTGATCTGGCTCGGCGAAGCCGATCCATGCGCCACCATGGAAGAAGTCCGCGGTGCCGATCCCAAGCTCGAAGCCCTCACCATGGTGATCGAGCAGTGGCAGGCTGTGCTGGGTCAGCGTCGGGTCTCCGTCAAGGAAGTGATCGAAGCTGCGGTGGAGCAGGCCCCCAGTCTCTTTGGCCGGCCGGAGTTCCGGCACCCGGACTTCCGGGAGGCCCTCCTGGTGGTCGCCGGTGACGGCGGGGCAATCAACAGCCGGAGGCTCGGCAAGTGGCTGTCTGCCAACCAGAACCGGATCATCGACGGCATGAAGATCATGGCCGACGGTGTTCTCACCGGAATCGCGCGGTGGCGACTCGCAATCGATCAAAATGCAACGGCTTGGAAGAGCGGTACCGGAGGGTTCCGGGATTTACCGACCGGTGACAGGGTTTCCGCCTGACCGGTCCAATTCGCGGTGGGTTTGGTGGCTCTGGTGGGTTTGCCGGGCTTAATTCTTTGTATCTGTCAGAAAG
>JBILYJ010000656.1:0-2651 GCA_044377795.1 Reyranella sp.
CGGGGATATCTGCGAAAGCCTGCGGATCTTCATTGAGGCGTTCGATCGCTTGCAGTGCGCCCTCCGCGGCCGCCAAGGCCGCCGCAGCCGCGGCTTTTTCATCGGCGAAGGTCGAATAGGGAAACACCGCCAGCAGCCCGTCGCCGATGAACTTCAGCACCTCGCCGTCATGCGCCAGCACCGCCCCGGCGAGGCACTCGAAGTAGCCGTTCAGCAGGGCGATCATGTCGGGACCGTCCAGACGATCGGCGAGATCGGTGAAGCCGCGCAGGTCCGATGCCCAGATGATGGCGCGGATCGGCTCCCCGGCACCGCGCTTGATCGAGCCGCGCAGCACACGTCCGCCGGCGGCCGCGCCGAGATAGGTGTCCAGGACGTTGGCGGCGATCCTGAGCGCGATGTGGCGTTCGACATGAAGCGCGGCGAGCCGCAGGAGCCGCGTGAGGTCGCTGAACTGGGCTGCCGAGAAGCCGCCGGCGCGCTTCGTCGCCATCGTCGCGGCGTTGTGATATGCGCCGCCCGCGCGCAAGGGAATGGCGGCGTATTCGACGTAACCCTGCCGGGCGAGTTCGGCCATCAGCGGGTAGCGCTCTGCGGTATCGCCGGTGCGGCCCCTGAAAGCCTCGCCTTTCTCGATCACGTGGAACAGCGGATTGCGCCGGTAGGAATCGTTGGCCAGCGCCGCCTCGGCCACCCTGACCTCGTCGCACAGCCCGTCGACGCGGTTCCAGTTCCAGCCAAACCCAAAGAGCTGGGGATGCAGCGTCCCGACATGCAGGCTTGCGCGGTCGAGCGGCAGCCCCGCTGCGACGAGGCGCCAGCACAGTTGCTCGAAGAACGGCAGGACATCCTCTTCGCCGAGCGCATCGGTCAGCAGCCAGCTCTCGACATCGGCGATCGACGCCGTTCCCGCCGCAACGGCAGGGCCACCGTCGGCCCTGCGGTGCAGGGAGACCGAGGCGGGATAGGTCCGCGGCGCGGGATCGGGACGGGCCACCGGCATCACCGGCCATCTTCCCACCGGTCCGGCCGGAGCGGCAATGGGAAGATGGCGCGAACCCTGCCCGCTAGGCCGTGAGCATCGAGGAGGCGCGGTCTAGCGAGACCGGCGACTCATCGAGCAGCGCCGAGATCGCGGCCTCCTCCCAGTCGCCGCCATCGACCGCCAGCTTGGGGCGGTCCGACAGGCGATGCTCCAGAACAAAGCGGGCCATCAGCATGCGCCGGGCATCGCCGCCGGCGGCGGCTAGACGTGCGCCTTCGTGGGCCATCAGCACCGCGGTGGTGACATGATAGAGCGCACTGGCCGCAACCCGGCTGAAGCGCTCCTTCGACGGCGTGTCGGCCACCTCCTCAGCGAAGCGGAGGGCCTGGGCCAGCGTCGTCTCGAGCCGTGTACGGAACTGGCCGGGAAGACCACGCGTGTCGGCCAGCCGCTCGCCCAGCGCTTCGCCCAGTTGGACATGCGCGCGTTCCTTGCCAACCGCCCGCTGGATGACGTCCAGGGCGTTGACGCTGGATGTGCCGTCCCAGATCACGCCGAGATGGGCGTCCCGGACCAGCCGGGCGTTCGGCCAGTCCTCGATGTAGCCATTGCCGCCCCGCGCCTCCATCGCCGCCGTGGCGACCGCGATGTTGTCGCGTGAGGCGCGATACTTGCCGATCGGCGTGAGAATGCGCACCATCTTCGCGGAAACCGGATCGTCGCCCCGCCCCATCATGGTGGTGGTCAGCATGAGGGCCGACAGCGCCTGCTCGGTCTTGATCATCATCTTCACGAGCTGGCGGCGCATCAGCGGATGCTCGATCACCCGCCGTCCGAAGGCATTGCGATGACGCGCCACCTGCATCGATTCGTTGAGGCAGCGCCGCATCATGCCGGCGGCGCGAGTCAGGTGCGAAACGCGGCTGGGATTGACCATCTCCAGCATCTGCTTCATGCCGCGATCGATCGCCCCGAGCGGGTAGGCCACGGCGCCCTCGAAGACGATCTCACCGCTCGGCATCGATTTGCTGCCGAGCTTGTCCTTCAGCCGCACGATTCGATAGTCGTTCCGGGACCCGTCGGGAAGTGTCCTCGGCATCAGGAAGAGCCCGAGACCGCGGCTTCCCTCCCGCGCACCTTCGGGCCGGGCCAGCAGCACGGCAACATCGCCGTCGGCATTGGAACAGAACCACTTCTCGCCGTAGAGGCGCCAGTGCTCGCCGTCGCGCACGGCCGTCAGCTCGGCGGCGCCTGCGTCGGAGCCGCCGATCTTCTCGGTCATGAACTGTGCGCCGTAGAGCAGCTGGTCCATGTCCTGGGTCAGCATGCGGTCGAGATAGCGCGCCTTGAGCGCCTCGCTGCCGTAGCGTTCGAGCAGGTCGGATGTGCAGTCGGTCAGGTTCACGGGACACAGCACGCCGAACTCGGCCTGGGAGAACAGATAGAAGAAGGCCTGCTTGGCGAGGATCGGCATCTTGTCGTGCCAGCCCAACACGCCGGGCCGGTGCGTCATGGCATGCATGCCGAAGCGGGCGAACGCGATCCGGCGAATTTCGTCGTAGGCGGGATGGACCTCGATCCATTCCTCGTCGCGGCCGAACCGGTCGCGCCGGTGCAGCACCGGCGGATGCTTGTCGGCGAGATCCGCGAGCCGGTTCAGGCGCCG
>JBILYJ010000655.1:0-2651 GCA_044377795.1 Reyranella sp.
ACCGCGGCCCAACGCTCAAAACCCCACATGTCCATCCTCTTGCCAGCGCAGACAGCCCCCAAAGCCATTTGCACTCCACAGGCGAAAGTATCCAATGACGAGACTTTTCAGCCATTTGGAAGGCAGAGGCAAGGCCGGCCGCGCCCAAATCCCGACACAATCGACGGACTTTCGGCTTCGCCATCGACGGCGGGCTTCCTTTTTGGCACCCTCCCCGCGTTAGTAAAGGGAGGAAACATAAAATGACAAACAAGATGCGTCCGATCGGGCGCCGTACGGTCATGGGCGGCATCGCCGCGACCACCCTCGCCGCCCCGGCGATCGTGGTGGCGCAGGGCACCTATCCCAACAAGACGGTCCGCTACATCAACCCGTTTCCTGCCGGTGGTGCGACCGACACGCTGTCGCGCATGTTCTGCGCCAAGCTGACAGAGATCAGTGGCCAGCAATGGATCGTGGAGAACAAGGGCGGCTCGGGCGGCAATGTCGGCATGGATGCGCTCGCCCAGTCGGCGCCCGACGGCTATACGCTGGGCCTCGGCGGGATCGCCAGCCACGCCATCTCGCCCACCCTCTACGCCAAGCTGCCGTTCAACGCCCGGACCGACTTCACCTTCATCTCCACGATCTGGCAGCTGCCCAACATGCTGGTGGTCAATCTCGACCTGCCGGTGAAAACGGTGCCGGAACTCATCGAACTGCTGCGCAAGAACCCGGGCAAATATTCCTACGGTTCCGCCGGGTCCGGCACGACGCTGCACCTCTGCGGCGAGTTGTTCAAGATCATGGCCAAGGTCGACATTGTCCATGTCCCCTATCGCGGCGGCGGGCCCGCCATGCAGGACCTGCTGGCCGGCCAGATCAACATGATCTTCGACAACATCCCCGGCGCGCTGGCGCAGTCCCGTCCCGGCAAGGTACGGGCGCTGGGCGTCACGTCGGAGAAGCGTAGCCCGGTCGTGCCGGATGTGCCCGCCATCGCCGAGACCCTGCCGGGCTTCGACATCAGCTCGTGGACCACGCTCACGGGTCCCGCGAAGCTGCCGCCCGAGATCATCGCCCGACTGTCGGAGTTGTCGAAGAAGGCGCTCGAGAGCGAGGACCTCAAGGCCAAGTTCTTCGAGCAGGCCGCCATCGCGGTCTGGCGCACCCCGGCCGACACACTGGCCTATCGCGATGCAGAGGAAGCCCGTCTCGCGCCGATCATCAAGGCATCGGGCGCGCGCGTCGACTGACGCGCGTGTAGACTGGGGGCATGCAGACCCTCAATACCGCCCAGACTGTCCTGTCGATGCTGGAAGTGAACGGCATCGACACCCTGTTCTGTCTCCCCGGCGTCCAGAACGATCCGTTCTTCGACGCGCTCTACGACCGCACCAACGCGATCCGCCCGATCCATGCGCGCCACGAGCAGGCCTGCGCCTACATGGCGCTGGGCTATGCGATGGCGTCCGGCAAGCCCTCGGCCTACGTCGTGGTGCCCGGCCCCGGCTTCCTCAATACGACGGCAGCGCTCGCAACCGCCTATGCCGTCAACGCGCCGGTGCTGGCGCTGACGGGCCAGATCCAGCAGTCGATGATCGGCCGCAATGTCGGCCTGCTGCACGAACTGCCCGACCAGCTCGCGATCATGCGCGGCCTAACCAAATGGGCCGACCGCATCCCCTCGCCCAGCGCGGCGCCGGGCCAAGTGAACGAAGCCTTCCGCCGTCTTCTCTCGGGTCGCCGGCGCCCCGTCGCGCTCGAATGCGCCATGGACACCTGGGCCCGGCGCGCGCCGGTCGAGCTGATCGGCACGGCCGCGACCGCCGATCCCTGCCCGGTCGACGAGGAGGCCGTCGAACGCGCTGCGAAGCTGCTGGGCGGCGCCGAGCATCCCATGATCGTGGTCGGCGGCGGCGCCCAGGGCGCAGGCGAATACGTCCAGCGGATCGCCGAACTGCTCGACGCGCCGGTGATGACCGGCCGCATGGGCCAGGGCGTGATCGACGGCCGTCACCGCCTCTCGATCACGGCGCCGGCCGGCTACCGCTTCTGGGGCGAGGCCGACGTCGCGCTCGCAGTCGGCACGCGCCTGCAGCCGCAGCAGCAGAACTGGGGCCTCGACGATACGCTGAAGATCGTTCGCATCGACGCCGACAGCGAGGAGCTCGACCGTCATCGCAAGCCGGAAATCGGCATCGTGGGCGACGCGACGGCCACTCTGAAGCTGCTGGCCGATCGCCTGGAAAAGCATGCCCGCAAGCACAGCGGCCGGGCCGCGCATGTCGCCGGGATCAAGGCGGCGGCCACGAAGAAGATCCACGAGACCCTGGCGCCGCAGATCGCCTACCTCGAGGCGATGCGCAAGGCGCTGCCGGACGATGGCATCCTGGTCGATGAGCTGACCCAGATCGGCTACGCCGCCCGCTTCGCCTGGCCGAGCTACGGGCCGCGCACCTTCCTGTCACCCGGCTATCAGGGCACCCTGGGCTGGGGCTACGCCACTGCGCTCGGCGCCAAGGTCGCCAGGCCCGATACGGCGGTCCTGTCGATCAGCGGCGACGGCGGCTTCATGTTCACCGCGATGGAGATGGCGACGGCGGCCCAGCACGGGATCGGCGTCGTGGCGGTCGTGTTCAGCGACGGCGCCTTCGGCAACGTGCGCCGCA
>JBILYJ010000150.1:0-10274 GCA_044377795.1 Reyranella sp.
TCTCGACCTCCTAAACGACGCTGTCGCTTCAAAGAATCGAGCCCCGACCTCCAGCGCAAATCACATAAGAGTCATCGGTTCAGACGGTTGGTATAAGGCCGTGCAGGGGCGGGTGCGGTTTTGCTTGGCATACCAGGGCATCCCATCTTAAGGCGTTGGGGGAAGAGGACGCGAATGGCACGTCAGCAGCGCACGCAAGTGGGGATCATCGGCGCGGGACCGGCAGGATTGCTGCTGGCACGCCTGCTGAAATTGAACGGGATCGAGAGCGTCATCCTCGAGAACAGGTCGCGTGCTTACGTCGAGGCTCGCATCCGTGCCGGCGTTCTGGAGCACGGCACTGTCAAGCTTCTGGAAGAGGCCGGCGTCGCCGAGCGCCTGCACCGCGAGGGGCTGGTCCACGAGGGGGTCGAGCTCGGAGTGAACGGCGGGCGCTTCCGAATCGACCTGGCCGGGCTGACGGGCAAGACCATCACGGTCTACGGCCAGAGCGAGGTGGTGCAGGACCTGATTGCGGCGCGCCTGGCCGGCGATGGACCGATTGTCTGGGAGGCGGCGGACGTCACCTTGCATGACATCGGGATGGACCGGCCGCGACTGACCTACCGGGCCGACGGAGTCGATCATGAGCTGAGCTGCGATTTCATCGCCGGCTGCGACGGCTTCCGGGGCGTGAGTCGTGCCTCCCTGCCAGCGTCGAACCTGCGCGTCTATGAGCAGGTCTACCCGTTCGGTTGGCTGGGCATCCTGGCCGACGTGCCGCCGTGCGCCGAAGAGCTGATCTATGCCAGCCATCCGAACGGCTTCGCACTCGCCTCGATGCGTTCGCCTACGCGCAGCCGCTATTACATCCAGTGCGATCGCGACGAGAAGCTGGAGGACTGGCCCGACGACAGGCTGTGGGACGAGTTGAAGCGGCGCCTCGGTTCTGACGTCGCGCCGCATGTCACGACGGGACCCGCGCTCGAGAAGAGCATCACGGGACTGCACAGCTTCGTGTGCCTGCCGATGCGACACGGCCGGCTGTTCCTCGCCGGCGACGCCGCCCACATCGTGCCGCCGACCGGCGCGAAGGGTCTCAACCTGGCGGCCTCCGACATCCATTATCTGTCGCGGGCGCTGGTCTCGCACTACGCCCGCAACGACGGCACATTGCTCGGCGCCTACAGCGACCAGGCCTCGGCGCGCGTGTGGAAGGCCGAGCGCTTCTCGTGGTGGCTGACCCTGCTGATGCACAAGGTGCATCCGGAGGGGAGCTTCGCCGAGCAGATGCAGCGGGCCGAGATCGACTACCTGCTGTCCTCGCCGGCCGGCCAGACGGTGTTCGCCGAGAACTACGTCGGCCTGCCGTTCTGAGAGGCCGAAGGGGCTAATGGTCCGTTGCAGTAGGCCTTTTAGAGCGTTTCATGAGTTGAGGGAATCAAAGGGGATTCCCGAT
This sequence comes from Reyranella sp., assembly GCA_044377795.1. Classification (GTDB taxonomy): domain Bacteria; phylum Pseudomonadota; class Alphaproteobacteria; order Reyranellales; family Reyranellaceae; genus Reyranella. Next base: position 1,439 of record JBILYJ010000150.1, read on the forward strand.
CGAGGCGGAATGTGATTCAAGATGCTGGCTGGGTAGGAGGCCAGCATCGATGCGTCCTCTCTCGAATGACCTGCGTGAGCGTGTCGTTGCAGCGTTAGGAGCCGGCGATAGCTGCCGGTCGGTGGCGGCACGGTTTGATGTTGCGGCGTCCACGGTGGTGAAGTGGTCGCAGCGCTACCGGACGACGGGGTCGGTGACGCCGGGCAAGGTCGGCGGGCACCGCAAGCCGGTGCTGGAGGCCCACCGGGCCTTCATTCGGGAACGGATCGACCAGACGCCTCATCTGACGCTCCATAAGCTCAAGGACGAACTGGCCGGCCGGGGCGTCATCGTCTCGCACAATGCGGTGTGGACGTTCCTGCGCCGCGAAGGGCTGAGCTTCAAAAAAAACACTGTTCGCCCTTGAGCAGGCCCGGGCCGACGTGGCCCGTCGCCGGCGGCGCTGGCAGGCCCTGCAGGCCGGCCTCGATCCGCAACGCCTGGTCTTCATCGACGAGACCTGGATCAAGACAAACATGGTTCCCTTGCGCGGCTGGGCCCCAAAGGGCCAGCGCCTGCGCGGCTTCGCCCCTCAGGGACGGTGGCGGACCCTGACCTTCCTCGGCGCGCTCCGCTGGGACGGGATCACCGCACCCTGCATCTTCGACGGTCCGATCAACGGCCAGTGCTTCCGCGCCTATGTCGAACAGCTGCTCCTGCCGGCTCTGCGGCAAGGAGACATCGTCGTCCTGGACAATCTCGGCAGCCACAAAGCCAAGGCCCTGCGCCCGATGCTCAAGGCCGTCGGCGCGAGGCTTTGGTATCTGCCGCCCTACTCACCGGATCTCAACCCGATCGAAAAGGCCTTCTCCAAGATCAAGCACTGGATGCGCCTCGCCCAGAAGCGCACCCCGGAAGGCCTCTCGCGCTACGTCGGAAAGCTCCTCAAGAGCATCCGACAATCCGAATGCTGCAACTACATCCAAAGCGCTGGATATGCTCACGTCAAAACGTGAAACGCTCTAGAAGTGCTGGCGAGCAACATTATTGCGCCAACGGTCGTCGCGACATAGGATTCAGGGGTTGCGACATTCGCTTCATTTGTTTCGTTTATTGCGTTTGTTTCGTTTATTCGCCGGGACTCCGGCTTTTTCAACGGCCTGCCAGCTAGGCGAGTTCCCGGCGCACGATCGCGGCGCCCTCGCTCAGGGCCTTGAGCTTTCCGAACGCTGTGGCGCGCGGCAGGTACTTCATGCCGCAATCGGGGGCGGGCAGGAGCTTGTCCGGGCCGATATGCTTCAGGCCGGCGCGGATACGCTCGGCGACTTTCGCCGGTGTCTCGACTTCGGGATCGCTGAGGTCGATCACGCCCAGCATCACCTTCTTGGGCGCCAGGTCCTTCAGCACGCCGAGGTCGAGCTTGGGCTGGGCCGATTCGATCGAGATCTGCTGGGCGATCGTGTCCGAGAGCTGGGGCAGGAACGAATAGCCGGTGGGCTTGAGACCGGTCACCACGGCGGCATAGCCGAAGCAGAGGTGGATGACGGTCGGCACGCTGATGCCCTCCAGCGCCCGGTTGATCGCCTTCACCGCATAGCGCTTGGCTTCCTCGGGATTGTTGCGCAGCCACGGCTCGTCCAGCTGGATCACGTCGGCGCCGGCCTTGACGAGTTCGTGCGCCTCCTCGTTCACCGCGGCGGCATAGTCCATGCACATCGCCTCGGCGTCCTTGTAGAACTCGTCCTTGACCTGCTGGCTCATCGTGAAAGGGCCGGGCAGGGTGATCTTGGCCAGCCGCTCGGTGTTGGCCCGCAGGAACTGCATGTCGCGCAACTCCACCGGCCCTGTCCGCCGGATTTTCCCAACGACCCGGGGCACAGGCGTGCGGTTGCCGGTGCGGTTCACGATCTCCGCGGGATTCTCGTCGTCGATGCCTTCCAGCGCCGTCGCGAACCGGTTGGAGTAGCTCTCGCGCCGCATCTCGCCGTCGGTGATGACGTCGATCCCGGCGCGCTCCATGTCGCGGATGGCGAGCAGGGTGGCGTCGTCCTGGGCCTGCTCCAGCCAGGGTTCGGAGACGCGCCACATGTCCTTCACGCGCGTGCGCGGCACGCCCTTGCTCAGCAGCTTGCGGTCCACCAGCCAGTCCGGCTGGGGATAGGAGCCGACGACGGTGGTCTGCAGAAGCGTTTCGGCCATTGTGAATTCCATTTCGCGAGAACTTCGATTGCGCGGCACGCGACGGGTACCGTCCGCCAGATCGTCAAGTTGGCGACGTCAGGCGCTCACAGGATCGATCGGAGCCACGATCCCTTCGGCCGCCTCGATCACCTCGCCGGCATCGAGGCAGAGATCCTCGCGATTGCGCATCGCCATGATCTGGACGCCGGTGCGCAGCTTGCCGTGGCTGCCGACCGGCACCGCGAGGCCGGGCAGACCGAGCAGCGGGGCGATCAGGGCGGAGCGCATCGATTCGAGCACCTCGCGCTGGCCGTCGGGCGTGATGTCGGCCACCTGCTTGGGCGGCAGGTCGCACAGCGTCGGGAAGATGACCAGCGGCCATTGCTGGAAGAACGTCATCCAGCGGTAGGCCAGCGCCTCGCGCTCCGTCAGCGCGGCAATATAGGTCGCGAGGTCGACCGGCTTGTGGATGGACAACCAGGCCTGCATCGCCGCGATCCCGTCGGGGTCGCCCATCTTCTGCATCATGGACCACAGGCCGCCGAACACGTCGGTGACGCAGATCTGATGCCACAACTCGACGGCGCGCTCGATGTCCGGCGGCAGCACTTCCTCCACGACATAGCCCGCGCCACGGAGATGCTTGCCCGCCAGCCGCACCGCCTCGACCTGCGCTGGGTGGCTCTTGCCGCCAGGCACTTCAGGTACGATCGCGACCCTGATGGGGCGTGCCGGGGCGGGGCCCCGCATCGGCACGTCGTTCCAGCGCCAGTCGCGGCGGTCGCCGCGCGCCATCACCTCCAGCGCGAGGCGGGCGTCGCGCACGGTGCGGGTATGAGGGCCCTGCGTCGCCATCAGGATCGCGCCGATGGGGCGGCCCGAGGCGACGCCCGTCGGATTGAAGGAGGGGATGCGGGCAAAGCCCGTCCGAAGGCCGACCACGCCATTGCAATAGGCCGGGATGCGCACCGAACCGCCGATATCGTTGCCATGGGCGATGGCACCTATGCCGGTCGCCGTCGCCGCGCCGGCGCCGCCGCTCGAGCCGCCCGGCGTCACGCTGGGATCGCGCGGGTTGAGCGTGCGGCCGTGCAGGGCATTGTCGGAGAAGATGCGCATCGAGAAGGCCGGCGCATTGGTGCGGCCCACGATGATCGCGCCGGCATGCTTCAGGTTGGCCACGACCGGGCTGTCTTCCTGGGCGATCAGGTCCTTCAGCGGGATGACGCCGTTGTCGGTGGGCAGGCCCGCCTGGTCGACGTTGATCTTGGTGGTGACCGGAACGCCGTGAAGCGGCGGCAGGGCATGGCCGCGCGCACGGGCCGCGTCCGCCGTCTCGGCCTCGGCACGGGCTTCGCTCTCCAGCACGCGGACCACGGCGTTGATGGCGGGATTGACCTTGTGCAGGCGGCCGAGCACGGAATCGACCGCCTCGCGCGCCGAAGCCTGTCCCGTGCGGATCAACCGCGCCAGATCGGTCGCGTCGTACTGCCAAAGTTCCATCTTGCCCTCGCTGAACGCTACTTCGTTTCCATGCCGAAGAAGATCATGTTGCCGTCCGGATCCGCAATGGCTAAGTCGCGAAGCCCGTAATCCTGGTCGCCCGGGGCGTTGAGGATCCTGGCGCCGCGCTTCACGAGATCGGCATGGACCGCGTCGACATCGTCGACCTGGATGCTCACGGCGGCATGGCCCGGCGGGCGCGGTGCGTGCGAGGCTGCGATCAGGTGCAGCGAGACCTCTCCCGAGCACAGGCCGACAAAGAAGGTCGGCGCGCCGTACTCGAAGGCGATGTCGAAGCCGACACAGTCGCGGTAGTAGGCGAGGCTCGCAGCCGCGTCCTTGACGGTGAAGACAGTCGTGCTGCCGCGCATCATTTCGTTTGCCCCTTGGTCACGTGCTTCTGGAAGGCGAGGAGGGCGCTGGAGGGAAGCATGTCCCGGCGGCGCACGAAGACGGTCTGCACCCGCGCTTCCGCCGCGGGCAGACGGTGCGCGCGAACCTGACCGCCGCGCCATGTCGGCCCGATCAGGGCGCGGGGCATCAGCGTGATGCCGAGCCCGGCGGCCACGGCGCCCAGGATCGCTTCCAGCGTACCGAACTCCAGCCGCCTCAGACCGACGACTCCGCGCCGTGCCAGCAGCTCCTCCAGCCGCTGGCGGTAGGAGCATCCGGCCCGCAGGATGACGAGGCGCAGGTCGGGCCGCCGCAGCGCCGCCGCCAGCGTCGTCTCCGTTGGCGCGCTGAGCAGGGCGAGCTCCTCGCTGAATGCCGGCTTCGAGAGGAGTAGGGGATGCGCAACCGGTCCGCAGACGAAGGCGCCCTCCAGTTCACGGTTGAGCACACGCTCGACCATTTCCGCCGTCGTGCCGGTCCGCAGCACCAGATCGACCCCGGGATGGGCCTGCACATAGGCGGCGAGCAGGGGCGAGAGCCGCAGCGCGGCCGTCGTTTCCAGGGAACCTACGGTGAGCGTGCCTCGCGGCGCGCCATCGTCGCGCGCCGCCCGCCCGGCCTCGTCGAGCAGCGCGTCGACCCTCGTGGCATAGGGCATCAGCCGCTCGCCGGCCGGGGTCAGGCGGGCGCCGGCCCGGCTGCGCTCGAATAGCGAGACGCCCAGCGCTTCCTCCAGTCGCCGCACGCGCTGCGTCACGTTGGACTGGACGGTGTTCAGTTCGCGGGCCGCGCGGCCCATGCCACCGAGGCGGGCGACGGCTTCGAAGGTGGCGAGATCCCTGGCATCCATCCCATCAGAATATCAGATGAGTACGATTAGTATAAATCGCTGATTGGAATGCCTGCCGCTGGCCTAGACTGGCAGCACAACAAGGAGAGAACAGCCATGCAATGGCAGGACCGTCGCCTTCTCGACCTCTTCGGGATCGATCACCCCATCCTCCAGGCGCCGATGGCGGGTGTGACGTCGCCGCAGATGGCGATCGCTGCGTCCGAAGCCGGCGCGCTGGGATCCATTGCCGGGGCGATGCTGAGCCTGGATGGCCTGCGCCAGGAATTCCAGATGGTGAAGCAGGGAACGTCGCGGCCATTCAACGTGAACTTCTTCGTGCACAAGCCGCCGACGGTGGACGCGGCACGGGACGCCGCCTGGCGCAAGAAGCTCGCGGGCTACTACGACGAGCTGGGCGTGGCTCCCGGGACCAAAGGTCCGTCGCGTGCCGCCTTCGACGCAGCGGCCTGCGATCTGGTGCTCGAATTCAAGCCCAGGGTCACCAGCTTCCACTTCGGCCTGCCCGACAAGGCGCTGATGCAGCGCCTGAAGGCGGCCGGCATCCTGGTCATCGCCTCGGCGACGACGGCCGAGGAGGCGCGCTGGCTGGAGGGTGAGGGCGTCGACGCCGTCATCGCACAGGGCGCGGAGGCCGGCGGTCATCGCGGCATGTTCCTCGTGGACGACGTCACGCGTCAGGCCGGAACGATGGCACTCGTGCCCCAGGTCGTGGACGCGGTGAACGTGCCTGTGATCGCCGCCGGCGGAATCGGTGATGGCCGGGGCATTGCGGCAGCCCTGGCGCTGGGGGCGGCCGGCGCCCAGATCGGCACGGCTTTCATGCTGACCCCCGAGGCCAAGACGGTGGCTCTGCATCGTGCGGCGCTCAGGAAGGCCAACGACAACAGCACGACCCTCACCAATGTCTTCACCGGCCGCCCCGCACGCGGCATCGTGAACCGCATCGTGAGCGAGGTGGGACCGATGAGCGCGGAGGCGCCCGCCTTCCCATTGGCCGCGGAGGCGACCCAGCCGCTGCGCGGGCCGGCAGAGGCCAGGGGTTCGACGGACTTTACGCCGCTGTGGAGCGGGCAGGCCCCGACCCTGGCGCGGGAGATGCCGGCCGGCGAACTGGTGAAGACGATGGTGCGAGAGACCGAGGCCGTTCTCGGCCGCGTACGTGGATGACGGCGCCGAAGTCACGCACCTCTCGACGGTCGTCTGCCCCTTCGTAAGACGGCAGACGACTCCGCGGCTTGCGCCTTGCGTACGTGACTGCGGATCAGCTTGATGAAGGCGCGGGCCGCCGGCAGCAGAGTCCTCTCTCTCTTCCAGGCTACGCCCATTTCGACGGAGGGCAGCTTTCTCAGCCACGGTAGATGCAGCAGCGCGAAGCGGCTGGCGGCAATGCCCTCGGTGATCTGTGTCGGATGGCCGAGACTGATCGCGTCCGTTGCCGCCACGATGTCGCCGGCGCTGCGGAAGGACGACACGGCGATCGAGGGCAGGACGCCACCGCCACGTTCGTCGATCCTCATGCCGCTGTCGATGTCGGCGATGAAGGCGATGCGCGACACGGATATGCCGGGCATCACGAACGGGTAGTTGCGCAGGTCGTCCGGCTTCGGACCGGACTTCGCAAGCAGCGGATGGCCGGCGCGGCAGAAGTAGACGCCCTGAAGCACGCCCAGACTCTCGACGCGGAGCGATGGCATGTCCCGCAAGGCGAGAATGTCGGCCACGGCAAAGTCCGCCTGGTCGGACATCAGGGACGACAGCGCCGCCGTCCACTCGCGCTCCAGGATTTCGAGACGAATCGACGGATTGGCCTTGATGAGTTCGATCGCCGCGGGCTGGACCGCGATGTCATCGATGTAGGCGCCGGCAACGACGCGCAACCGCCCGCCGCGGCCGTCTCGCACGAGCTCCAGGCGATTCGACAGGACCTCGGCACGGGCGACGAGTTCCTCGGCCATCCGGATCACCTCCTCGCCCGCCGGCGTCGGCACCACGTCCCGGCTCGACCGCTCGAACACCCTCAGGCCGAGTTGTCTCTCGAGGGCAGCGATTTTCCGGCTGAGGGTCGGCTGGCTGATCTTCAGGACCGCGGCGGCCTGTCCGAAGTGCCGATGCCTCGCGAGCACGACGGCGTAGTGCAGCATCTTGAGATCTAGGCTCATACCAATACTGTATCGTTCTCCGCGTTGTTTTGCATCGTACGCGAGAAGACAGTTGTCGAGTTACCAGAAGAGGGGGAGTGCCATGATCAGGAAGAAATTTGGGCGCCTGTTATCGGCGGCAGCACTGCTGGTTGGGCTCTCCGGCGGGGTTGTGCCGGCACAGGCCCAGGCTCCAGCCCCCGCGAAACCCAATATCCTGGTCATCTTCGGCGACGACATCGGCTACTGGAACATCAGCGCCTACAACCGCGGCATGATGGGCTATCGCACGCCCAACATCGACCGAATCGCCCGCGAAGGCGCGATCTTCACGGACTACTACGGCCAGCAGTCCTGCACGGCTGGTCGCGCGGCCTTCATCACCGGCCAGTCGCCGATCCGCACCGGCCTGCTGAAGGTCGGCCTGCCGGGCGCCCCGGAAGGCCTGTCCGAGAAGGACCCGACCATCGCCGACCTGCTCAAGGGCCAGGGCTACATGACCGGCCAGTTCGGCAAGAACCATCTGGGAGATCGCAACGAGTTCCTGCCGACGGTGCACGGCTTCGACGAGTTCTTCGGCAACCTCTATCACCTCAATGCCGAGGAGGAACCCGAGAACGTCGACTATCCGAAGGATCCGGCCTTCAAGGCGAAGTTCGGGCCGCGTGGTGTGCTGAAATGCGTCGCCACCGCCACCGAGACGCCGGGCGAGGATCCGCGCTTCGGAAAGTGGGGCAAGCAGAAGTGCGAGGATACCGGACCGCTGACCAAGAAGCGGATGGAAACGGTGGACGAGGAGTTCCTCGGCGCCTCGCTCGATTTCATGGACCGCGCCAAGCGCGATCAGAAGCCGTTCTTCGCCTGGGTGAACTCCACCCGCATGCATATCTGGACGCATCTCAAGCCGTCGTCCGAGGGCAAGACCGGACTGGGGGTCGTGGCCGACGGGATGGTCGAGCATGACGGCCAGGTCGGCCAACTCCTGAAGAAGCTCGATGACCTCGGGATCACGCAGAACACCATCGTGATCTACACCACCGACAACGGCGCCGAGGTCATGAGCTGGCCGGATGGCGGCACGACGCCGTTCCGCGGCGAGAAGAACACCAACTGGGAGGGCGGTTACCGCGTCCCAGCGATGGTGCGCTGGCCCGGCCTGGTGCGTCCGGGCACGGAAATCAACGAGATCTTTTCGGCCGAGGACTGGCTGCTGACGCTCACTGCGGCGGCAGGCGAGGGTAACCTCAAGCAGCGCCTGATGCAGGGCGCGAGCTTCAACGGCAAGCCGTTCAAGGTCCATCTCGACGGCTACGATCAGCGCGAGCTGCTGAAGAACGGCACGGGCAGCGCCCGCAAGGAATTCTTCTACTGGACCGACGATGGCGGCCTGGCCGGCCTGCGCTACAACAGGTGGAAGCTGGCCTTCATGGAGCAGCGCAAGCACGGCTTCGATGTGTGGCAGGAACCCATGGTGACCCTGCGCTTGCCGAAGCTGTTCGACCTCAAGGCCGATCCGTTCGAGCGCGCCGATCACGAAGGCATGGGCTACAGCCGCTGGCGCATCGACCGTGTCTACCTGCTGGTGCCGGCGCAGGCCTACGTCAACGATTTCATCAAGACGCTGGTCGAATTCCCGCCGCGCCAGAAGCCCGGCTCGTTCAACCTCGAAGGCGTGCTGAACAAGCTCACTCCAGGGGCGAACTAGCGACAGAGAAGGCAGGGGAGAGGGCCCGGGCGGCCGCGCGGAGCGGACGGCCGGGTCCGCGTGGGGGGCGGAGCACCCTGACAT
>JBILYJ010000151.1:0-10269 GCA_044377795.1 Reyranella sp.
CGACTTTGGCCTGGGTGAGACCGCCGATGCGCTGCGCGACCAGGTCCAGCGCTTCGCCTCGGCCGAGGTCGCGCCGATCGCCGCCGAGATCGACAAGACCGACCGGTTCCCGCGCGAGCTGTGGCCTAAGATGGGCGAGCTGGGGCTGCACGGCATCACCGTCGAGGAGGAATTCGGCGGATCGGGTCTCGGCTATCTCGAACATGTCATCGCGGTCGAAGAGGTCAGCCGCGCCTCGGCCGCGGTGGGGCTGAGCTACGGCGCCCACTCCAACCTCTGCATCAACCAGATCCGCCGCACCGGCACCGACGAGCAGAAGAATCGCTTCCTGCCCAGGCTGATCTCCGGCGAGCATGTCGGCAGCCTCGCGATGAGCGAATCGGGCGCGGGCTCCGACGTCGTATCGATGAAGCTGCGGGCCGAGAAGAAGGGCGACCGCTACGTCCTGAACGGCACCAAGATGTGGATCACCAACAGCCCCGATGCGCAAGTGGTCGTGGTCTATGCCAAGACCGATCCGGCGGCCGGGTCGCGCGGCATCACGACCTTCATCGTCGAGACCGACCGCAAGGGCTTCAAGGTCGCGCAGAAGCTCGACAAGATGGGCATGCGCGGCTCCTCGACCGGCGAACTCGTCTTCGAGGATTGCGAGATTCCCGAGGAGAACGTGCTGGGCGCGGTGGGCAAGGGCGTCAACGTGCTGATGAGCGGGCTCGACTACGAGCGCGCCGTGCTGGCGGCGGGGCCGATCGGCATCATGCAGGCGGCGATGGACATCGTCGTGCCCTATGTCCACGAGCGCAAGCAGTTCGGCCAGCCGATCGGCGAGTTCCAGCTGGTGCAGGGCAAGCTCGCGGACATGTACACCACGATGAACGCCTGCAAGGCCTATGTGTATGCCGTCGCCAAGGCCTGCGACCGTGGCCAGACTACGCGCAAGGACTCGGCCGGCGCGATCCTCTATGCCGCCGAGAAGGCAACGATGGTGGCACTCGACGCCATCCAGTTGCTGGGCGGCAACGGCTATATCAACGACTACCCGACCGGCCGCCTGTTGCGCGACGCCAAGCTCTACGAGATCGGCGCCGGCACCAGCGAGATCCGCCGCATGCTGATCGGCCGCGAGCTGTTCGCCGAAACCGCCTGACGGACGACGGGTTTGACCGGACGAAGGCTTTTTTATACACAGTGTGTATGAAAGGCTATCGATGCCGCGCTATCTGACCGAACAGGACATCGCCGATTTCCGCGCCGAGCTGTGCCGGGTCGCGACCGAACGGTTCGCCCGCTTCGGCTACGAGGGCGTCACCATGCGCCAGCTCGCCGAGGCGCTGGGCTGCAGCCCCAAGACGCCCTACCGCTACTTCAAGGACAAGGCCGACATCCTGGCGACGGTGCGGGCCGAGGCCTTTGCCCGGTTCGCCGACACGCTCGAAGCCGCGGCGGCGGACGGCGAGGGGCCCCTCGACAAGGCCCGCCGCGTGGGGGACGCCTATCTGCGGTTCGCCGATGAGCATCCGCATGCCTATCGCATCATGTTCGAGATCGACCAGCCGATTGGCGACCAGCATCCCGACCTGCTGCGCGAATCGAAGCGGGCCCGAACCTTCGTGACCCAGCAGGCGGAAGACATGGTGAAGGCCGGGTTGATTGACGCCGATCCGCTGCTGTTCGGCTGGTCGATGTGGGCCGCCACGCACGGGCTGGTCATGTTGAAACAGGCGGGCATGCTCGATCACGGGCCCGATATCCGGGCGCTCGCCCGCTATCACGGCGCGCTGATGTTCAAGGGCGCGCTCGCGCTGCCCAAGAAGAAGGGAGGAAAGCAATGAGCGCAGGCGTTACGGCGGGCGAGAGATTCCGGAGCTGGGCCGAGATCCAGGCCAATGCCGCGCGCGCGGCCGGCGGGCTCGAGGCGCTCGGCGTCGCAGAGAATGGCAGCGTCGCCCTGATGTTGCGCAACGACTTCGCCACCTTCGAGGTCAACATGGCGGCAAGCCAGATCGGCGCCTATGCCGTGCCGATCAACTGGCACTTCACGCCCGAGGAGGCCAACTACATCCTGCGCGACAGCGGCGCGAGCGTGCTGGTGGTGCATACCGATCTGCTGGCGCAGATCGCCGGTGGCGTGCCCGAGGGGGTGAAGGTCTTCGCCGTGCCGACGCCCGACGAGATCGCCGGCGCCTTCGGCGTGCCTGCCGAGAAGCGTCACGTGCCGGCGGGCACCGAGGCCTGGGACGGGTTCGTCGCGGCCTCCGCGCCGCGCACCGCGCCGCCGCGGCCTTCGCGCGGCAGCATGATCTACACGTCCGGCACGACCGGGCGGCCCAAGGGCGTGCGTCGCCAGCCCAGCACACCCGAGCAGCAGGTGGCGGGCGCCCAGGAGGCCGCGCTGTTCTGGGGCCTGAAGCCCGATCCGGCGATCGTCGTCCTGATGAACGGCCCGATGTACCACTCCGCCCCGGCCGCCTATGGCATGGCGAGCGCGCGGCTCGGCCTGCACATGGTGCTGCAGCCGCGCTTCGAGGCGGAGGAGATGTTACGCCTGATCGCGCGACACGGGATCACCCACATGCACATCGTGCCGACCATGTTCGTGCGCCTGCTGCGCCTGCCGGCGGATGTCCGGGCGCGCTACGACTTCTCGTCGCTCGGTTTCGTCAGCCACGGCGCCGCGCCCTGCGCCCCCGCCGTGAAGCGCCAGATGATCGAGTGGTGGGGCCCGGTCATCAATGAATACTACGGCGCGACCGAGACCGGCGTCGTCGTCTGGCATAGTTCGGAAGAGGCACTGCGCAAGCCCGGAACGGTCGGCCGGCTGGTGCCGGGAGGCGTCCTGCGGATCGTCGATGAAGAGGGGCGGGACGTGAAACAGGGCGAGGTCGGCGAGATCTACCTGCGCGGTCCCCATCTCTCGGAGTTCACCTATAACAACGATGACTCCAAGCGGCGTGAGATCGCGCTCGGAGAACTCGTGACGGTCGGCGACGTGGGCTACGTCGACGCCGACGGCTTCCTGTTCCTGTGCGACCGCAAGCGCGACATGATCATCTCCGGCGGCGTGAACATCTACCCGGCGGAGATCGAGGGAGTGCTGATCCAGATGCCGGGCGTGCGCGACTGTGCCGTGTTCGGCATCTCCGACGAGGAGTTCGGCGAACAGATCTGTGCCTATGTCGAGCCGGCTACCGGTGCCTGCCTGGATGCGGCATCCGTGCGCGCCTATCTCGGGGAGCACCTGGCGCGCTACAAGGTGCCTCGGGTGGTCGAACTCACCGCCGCACTTCCGCGTGAGGATTCCGGCAAGATCTTCAAACGCAAGCTGCGCGCGCCATATTGGGAGAAAGCGGGCCGCAGCATCTGAGGAGTTCCATGGCCGACGACGATGTCACCCTGTCCGGGGAGCTGAAAGGCAAGCTGATCGACGCCAAGCAGAAGTGGGCCGAGGAAGGCCGCCTGCTCACGGGCGAGAGCGCGGCACCGTCAGAGCGCTTGCCGCCCGGCCAGCGCCAGGTCGACACCTGGCCGGTCCTGGATCTCGGCATAAAGCCCGAGATTCCCACCCATGCCTGGCGCCTGTTCGTCGATGGCGAGGTCGAGTCGCCGGTCACGCTGAAGTGGGAAGAGTTTTCCGCTTTGCCCTCGACGGAACTGACGACCGACATTCACTGCGTCACCGCCTGGTCGCGCTACGACAACCTATGGGAAGGTGTCAGCGCCCGCGACCTGATCGCACTCGTGAAGCCCAAGGCTTCGGCGCAGCACGTGATCTTCCATTCCTACGACACCTACAAGACCAACGTGCCGTTGGCCGACTTCGCGGCGGAAGACGTCATGCTGGCCTGGAGCTGGAACGGCGAGCCGATCAGCCGCGAGCATGGCGGGCCGCTGCGTGTCGTGATCCCCAAGCTCTATTTCTGGAAGAGCGCCAAGTGGATCAAGCGGGTCGAATTCTCGGAACTCGACAAGCCGGGCTTCTGGGAAGTTCGCGGCTATCACAATTACGGCGATCCGTGGCGCGAACAACGCTACGACGATGAACCTTGAGGGAGGCCTGACATGGGCGCGCACGATTTCAGCTTCAACGCGATCGACGGCAAACCGCTCGAGCTCAGGAGCCTGGCGGGCAGGCCGATCCTGCTGGTGAACGTCGCCTCCTATTGCGGGTTCACGCCGCAATACACCGACCTCCAGGCCCTGCATGAAAACTACGGCCCGCGCGGCCTCGTGGTGCTGGGCGTGCCCTGCAACGATTTCGGCGCGCAGGAACCGCGCAGCGAAGGCGAGATCGCGAAGTTCTGCGAGTCGATGTACGACGTGACCTTCCCGATGACCTCCAAGCAGAAGGTGATCGGCCCCGAAGCGCACGACCTCTACAAGTGGATCGCTGCGGAAGCGGGCGAGGGCGCCGCGCCCAAGTGGAACTTCCACAAATACCTGATCGGCAAGGACGGCAGCCTGCAGGGTGCCTGGCCAAGCCGCGTGCGACCGGTCTCGAGCGAGATCACGTCGGCGATCGAGGCGGCGCTCTAGACCTCAGGCGTCGAGCGCGCGACGGACGCCGTCGAAGACCTCGTGGAACATCCCGGTCGTGAGCCGGCCGGTGTTCGTGTTGTAGCGGGAGCAGTGATAGCTGTCGGCGAGCATCAGGCCCGTCGGAAACGCGTGCAGGCGGCCATGGATGAACGGGTAGGCACCCGCCGGGCGCACGGTCAGCGCGCGCAGGATCTGGTCGTGGGCGCCCTTGCCCAGCGCCACCAGGATTCGCAGCTTCGGCATGATGGCCAGCTCGGACTGCAGGAACGGCCGACAGGCGGTGAACTCGACGGGCAACGGCTTGTTCTCGGGGGGCAGACAGCGCACCGCATTGGCGATGCGGCAGTCGACGAGCTGCAGCCCGTCGTTCGGATCGGCGCCGTAGGTGCCCTGTGCGAAGCCGAACTTCAGCAGGGTCGAGTAGAGGAGATCACCGGCATAATCGCCGGTGAAGGGGCGGCCCGTGCGGTTGGCGCCCTTCATGCCCGGCGCCAGCCCGACGATCAGCAGGCGGGCATCCAGCTTGCCGAACGATCGGACGGGAGCGTTTTTCCAGTCAGGATGCTTGCGCTGCAGCTCATGGCGGAAGGCCGCGAGCCTCGGGCAGAGCGGGCAGTCGAGCGGCGGCTCTTCGAAGGCTTGCGCAGACACTGACGCAGGTGGCCTCAGGCCGACCGCATCAGCGACTCGGAGGGCGCATCGTCGCCGTCCGCCTCGCCTTCTCGCGGCGCCACGGCGGCCGGACGGGGCGCGCGTTCGGACGGGTTGCGGGCGATCAGCGGCGCCAGCTCGGACAGTTCGATGAAGTCGTCGGCCTGGCGGCGCAGCTCGTCGGCCACCATCGGCGGGGCCGACTTGATGGTGCTGACGACCGAGACCCGGATCCCGCGGCGCTGTACGGCCTCGACCAGCCGGCGGAAGTCGCCGTCGCCCGAGAACAGGATCACATGGTCGAGGTGGTCGGCCATTTCGAGCACGTCGATGGCCAGCTCGATGTCCATGTTGCCCTTGACCTTGCGGCGGCCCATGGCGTCGGTGAATTCCTTGGCCGGCTTGGTGACCATGGTGTAGCCATTGTAGTCAAGCCAATCGATCAGCGGCCGGATGGGCGAGTATTCCTGATCCTCGACCAGGGCGGTGTAGTAATACGCCCGGACCAGCCGGCCTTTTTCCCGGAACACTTTCAGGAGGCGCCGATAGTCGATGTCGAAGCCCAGGGAGCGGGCGGCCGAATAGAGGTTTGCACCGTCGATGAACAGCGCGACGCGCTCGTTCTCGTAGAAATTGCCCTTCATGGTGACCGAGCCCTGTTTGAATAAAATGCGCTGGCGAGCGAAAAATATGAAGCTGTGAAAGGCTGGTAACCCATACCTCTCCTGGAACATATTAAGAGTAGGTTGTTAACCTAAGGATCACAAGGGGTTGAGGGAGCTTGCTGGTGGACAACACAGGCGACCGAGCGGTTTTCGTGGGCGCCGGCGCCAACCTGCCTCACCCGTCCTACGCCTCGCCGCGCGAGACGTTGCAAGCCGCCCTGCTCGAGCTGGACCGGCGGGGTGCCCGCGTGCTGCGTTACTCGCGCTGGTACAGGACGGCCCCGGTGCCGGCCTCGGAACAGCCTTGGTACGTGAACGCGGTGGCCGAGATCGCAACGTCACTGTCCGCAGACGACCTGCTGATCGCCCTGCACGAGATCGAGGAACTTTTCGGCCGGGTTCGCAGCGTGCCCAATGCGCCCCGGCTGATCGATCTGGATTTGCTCGATTATCGTGGGGAAACAGCCGCTCCCGGTGCTGGGAGAGCCATCCTGCCGCATCCCCGGATGGCTGGGAGGGCCTTTGTCCTGCGGCCGTTGGCCGATCTCGCGCCAACCTGGCGCCACCCATTGTCCGGCACGTCGATCCACGACCTCCTGAAGGCCCTGCCGGCGGACCAGGTCGCCCAGCCCTTCCAGCCGGCCGGCTTGCCTTTTGGGCCGGGGCGGGTATAACCGCCGGCTTCCAGGAAATTCTGAGGTTCCCGCCCATGGCGCGTGTCACCGTCGAAGACTGCATCGTGCAGATTCCCAACCGTTTCGAGCTGGTCATGTTCGCCTCGCAGCGGGCTCGCGACATCTCGGCCGGCGCTCAGATCACGCTCGACCGCGATCGCGACAAGAACCCGGTCGTGGCGCTGCGCGAGATCGCGGAGATGAAACTCGATCAGACAGTCCTGAAGGATTCCCTGATCTCCGGCATGCAGAAGCACGCCGACGTCGACAAGCCCGAGGAGGTCAACGAGATGGCCGAGCTCGAGCAGGAGCTCGCCGCGGCGCTGGCGCAGGGCGGTGCGGAAGCCGCCCAGCCCAAGGCGCTGCCGATGGCCGAGGAAGACGACGTCGCGGAGTAATCCGGCGGCGGCCTGAGCCCCAACAGGGTTCAGGCCGCTATTCGCGCAAACGTCGTGGAGTGAACGCAATCGTCCCCATATAGTGGGGCGACTGCCATGATTCGCCAATTCGAACTCGTCGAGCGCGTACAGTCCTACGATCCGGATGCGGACGAGGACGTCCTGAACCGCGCCTATGTCTACGGCCTGAAGAAGCACGGCAACCAGCTCCGCGCGTCGGGCGACCCCTATTTCTCCCATCCCGTTGAGGTCGCGGGCCTCCTGGCCGAGATGCGGCTCGACACCGACTCGATCGTCACGGGCCTGCTGCACGACACGCTCGAGGACACCGACGCGACGCGCGACGAGATCGCCAGCCTGTTCGGCGAGGACATTGCGCGCCTGGTCGACGGCGTCACCAAGCTCTCGCGCCTGGAGATCCAGTCGGAGAGCACCAAGGAAGCCGAGAACCTGCGCAAGCTGGTGCTGGCGATGTCGTCGGACATCCGCGTGCTTCTGGTGAAGCTCGCCGACCGCCTGCACAACATGCGCACGCTCCATCACATCAAGGAGCCGGCGCGGCGGCGGCGCATCGCCCGCGAGACCATGGACCTCTACGCGCCGCTCGCCTCGCGCATCGGCATGGAGAAGGTGAAGCGCGAACTGGAGGAGCTGGCTTTCGCCGAGCTCAATCCCGATGGCCGGGCCTCGGTGCTGGCGCGCCAGGGCTATCTGCGCGAGCGCGGCGACAAGCTGGTGCCCCAGATCGAGGTCGAGCTGGTCCGGACGCTGAAGGAGGGCGGGCTCGAGGCCCAGGTCTCGGGCCGCGAAAAGACGCCCTATTCGATCTGGCGGAAGATGCAGACGAAGAACGTGTCCTTCGAGCAGCTCTCCGACATCATGGCGTTCCGCATCATCGTCGCGGACGTGGCCCAATGCTATCAGGCTCTCGGCCTGCTGCACGGCCGCTACCAGGTGTTGCCGCAACGCTTCAAGGACTACATCTCGGTTCCCAAGCCCAACGGCTACCGCTCGCTTCACACCGGCGTCATAGGCCCGCTCGGCCAGCGCATCGAGATCCAGATCCGCACGGAGGAGATGCAGGACCAGGCCGAGCGCGGCGTAGCCTCCCACTGGATCTACAAGCACGGTGGGCCGTCGACCGACGCGCCGCAATATGCCTGGCTGCGCAGCCTGATGGACATCCTCGACAAGGCGCCCAATGCCGAGGAATTCCTCGAGCACACCAAGCTCGAGATGTTCCAGGACCAGGTCTTCTGCTTCACGCCCAAGGGCAAGCTGATCGCGCTGCCGCGCGGCGCGACCCCGATCGACTTTGCCTACGCCGTGCACAGCCAGGTGGGCGATACCTGCGTCGGCGCCAAGATCAACGGTCGCATGCTGCCGTTGCGCACGCAGCTCTCGAACGGGGACCAGGTCGACATCATCACGTCGAAGGCGCAGACCCCGTCGCCGACCTGGGAGCGCTTCGTCGTCACCGGCAAGGCCAAGGCCGCGATCCGCCGCTTCATCCGTACGCGCCAGCGCGAGCAGTACATCCAGCTCGGCAAGTCGCTGCTCGAGAAGGCCTTCCACGAGGAAGGCTACGAAGTCACCGAAAAGGGCCTCGACGGCGTGCGCATCAACTTCAAGCAGGCCTCGACGGATGACCTCATTGCGACGGTCGGCGCCGGCCTCGTCGGTGCCCGCGAGGTCCTGACGGCGGTCTATCCGGGGCTGAAGCAGCCGCGCAAGGGCGGCGCCGACATCGTGCCGATCTCGCGGGCCCGCTCGAAGTCCGGCAAGACCGGCGAGGGCGCGCGAGGCGGCAAACTGGAGGCCGAGCAGATCCCGATTCGCGGGTTGATCCCGGGCATGGCGGTGCATTTCGCGCGCTGCTGCCACCCGCTGCCTGGCGACCGAATCGTCGGAATCATCACGACGGGCAAGGGCGTCACCATCCATACGATCGACTGCGCCACCCTGGAGAGTTTCTCCGAGGCGCCGGAGCGCTGGATCGACGTCGGCTGGGATTCGGTGAGCGAGGGTGGGGGCGGCCTCTACACGGGGCGGCTCAAGATTACCGTCGCCAACCAGCCCGGCAGTCTGTCGAGCCTTTCCACGGTGATCGCCCGCCACGAGGGCAACATCTCCAACCTGCGCATCGTCAATCGGTCGATGGATTTCTTCGACATGGTGATCGACGTCGAGGTGTCCGATGTGAAGCACCTGGCCGACATCACCGCGGCGCTGCGTGCCACTCCCGCCATCAACGCCGTCGAACGCGCCCGCAATTGACGGCCTCCTTGTTCTCCTTCTGCGAAAGATGCGTATGACTGCGCCCAATCCCCTGCGTCTCGGTGTCAACATCGATCACGTCGCCACAGTGCGTAACGCGCGCGGCGGGCACCTGCCCGATCCGCTGCGGGCGGCACGCCTGGCCGAGGCGGCCGGCGCCGACGGCATCACCGCCCATCTGCGCGAGGACCGGCGCCACATCGTCGATGCCGACATCGAAGGCTTGATGCGCGAACTCAAGGTGCCGCTCAACTTCGAGATGGCGGCGACCCAGGAGATGGTCGACATCGCCTTGCGCCATCGGCCGCACGCCGCCTGCATCGTGCCGGAAAAGCGTGAGGAGCGGACGACCGAAGGCGGGCTCGACGCGGCCGGCCAGCACAATCACCTGAGGCCGGTGGTCGCCCGCCTGCGCGATGCCGGCATCCGGGTTTCGCTCTTCATCGAGGCCGACCCGCGCCAGCTCGAGGCGGCCGTCGCGCTGGGTGCGCCGGTCGTGGAATTGCACACCGGCCGTTATTGCGAGATCGAGGGCGAGGCCAAGCAGGCGGAATTGCAGCGCATCGCCGCGGCGGCGAAGCTGTGCGCCAGGCTCGGTCTCGAATGCCATGCCGGCCACGGGCTGAGCTACGCCGACGTGGCGCCGATCGCTGCCATTCCCGAGGTACGCGAACTCAACATCGGCCATTTCCTGGTCGGTGAGGCGATCTTCGTCGGCCTGGAGCAGGCGATCCGGGAGATGCGCCGCATCATGGATGCGGCCCGCGCCGGGGGAGCGCCGGCGTGATCATCGGGCTCGGCAACGACCTTTGCGACATCCGGCGTATCGAGAAGTCGCTGGAGCGTTTCGGAGAGCGCTTCGTGCAGCGTGTCTTCACGGAAACCGAGCAGAAGCGCTCGGAAGGCCGGGCTGGGCGGGCGGCCAGCTACGCCAAGCGGTTCGCCGCCAAGGAGGCCTGTGCCAAGGCGCTGGGCACCGGCCTGCGGGCGGGTGTCTTCTGGCGTGACATGGGTGTGATCAATCAGAAGAGCGGCAAGCCCACCCTAGCCCTGACCGGCGGGGCGTTG
>JBILYJ010000658.1:0-2643 GCA_044377795.1 Reyranella sp.
TCGCAGTCACTTACAACTCGTCGCCTCCTCCTCCAGAGTTTTTTGGCGTCAGGTGCGACGTGACTGACACCGCACAAGTAGATGCAGCATTCACAGCAGTGGAAGCACACTTCGGTCCGGTTCAGGTACTCGTCTCGAATGCAGGCGTCACTAAAGACACGTTGCTTTTACGAATGAGCGAGGCAGATTTCGCCGACGTTGTTAATGCCAACCTCACTGCCGCTTATCGAGTTTGCAAACGAGCAACCCAGGGGATGCTGCGCGCAAAGAGCGGCAGAATTATTCTGATGTCGTCAGTTGTAGCAATGCTTGGCTCGGCAGGACAGGCCAACTATGCCGCATCCAAATCTGGGCTGATTGGCCTCGCTCGTTCGCTTGCGCGGGAACTCGGTTCACGCAATATCACAGTAAACGTTGTTGCTCCCGGCCCAGTCGATACCGACATGACTGCAGCACTCAGTGCGGAACGGCTTGCCGATCTTGCCGCTGCCGTTCCCCTTGGGCGCACCGCGTCGGTAGATGAAATCGCAGGAGTTGTAACTTTTCTTGCCAGCCCGGCTGCGGCGTACATCACAGGTGCAGTTATTCCCGTGGACGGTGGCTTAGGAATGGGCCACTAACAGCGATTTATTGTGTTCATAGAGTAAAGTAACTTTGTTGCAGAGATTGCAGCTTCACATAGACATATAGAGGAGACCAACGTGAGTCAAGAACTGTTCGATCGTTTTGTAAAGTGCGCCGTTGACGTTCTTTCAGTAGATGCAAGCAAGATCACGGTTGAAGCGTCGTTCGGCGACGATCTTGACGCAGACAGCCTCGACTTGGTCGAATTGGTCATGGCACTTGAAGAAGAGTTTGGTATCGAAGTACCAGAATCCGACCTAGAAGGCGTCGACACGGTTGGTAAAGCATTCGCTCTCGTCACATCAAAAGTTAAATAGCCGCTCAAATCGGCCAGTTTCGACATGCAAGGTGCCGGACATCGCGTTGCCATAACCGGATACGGCGTAGTTGCGCCCTGCGGCATAGGCAAAGAAGCTTTTTGGAAAGGTCTAATCGGTTCGGGTTTTTCCGGCTTTCGCTCGATCGAAGTCCAAGACTGGGATCCACTTCCCTATTTCGATTCGCCTAAAGACGCCAGGCGCTCTGATAGGTGCGAACAATTTGCTTTAGCCGCAGCAGGCGAAGCAATCACCCAATCGGGTTCTTTGCCCTACGACTCATCTCGCATCGGCACAATATTTGGTACTGGTATCGGTGGGCTCCGCACGCTCGAAGAACAGGTCATCGTCCGCTTCGAGAAGGGTGAACGTCGGGTCTCGCCTTTTCTTGTTCCAATGATGATGTCCAATGCGTCAGGTGCGGCAATCTCTATGCGCTATGGCTTCCAGGGCCCGGCAGAAACAGTGTGCACTGCATGTGCGGCATCCACTCATGCCATTGGCAACGCTGCTCGTCTCATTGCCTGGGGCAGATGCGATGCGGTGGTTACTGGCGGAAGCGAATCCGCCGCGACCATCACGGCGCTTGCCGGCTTTGCGAATATGACCGCCCTTTCATCCACGCTTGTGAGTAAGCCATTTGATGCCACACGCGACGGTTTCATCATGGGCGAAGGCGCTGCGGTTTTCGTGCTGGAACGACTTGACATGGCTATTGCACGCGGCGCGCACATTGTGGCCGAAATTGTTGGCGCTGCGAGCAATGCCGATGCACATCACATCACCGCACCATCTCCTGGCGGTGTCGGTGCCACGCGTTGTATGCAATTGGCTCTTGAAGATGCAGGGCTCCAAGCCTCCGATATCAAACAGATCAACGCCCACGGAACAAGCACGCCTCTTAACGATTCAGCCGAAGCGCAAGCGATTGAAGCAGTCTTTGGCGATCGTTCGGTACCCGTTGTTTCAATTAAGGGCGTAACGGGTCACCCTCTAGGCGCCGCAGGAGCTCTCGAAGCCGCAGCTGTTTTGCTCAGCATTGAAAAGAGTCTTATTCCCCCAACCGCCGGAACAACAGTGATCGACCCAGCGATGAACATCGATGTAGTGATGGGTGAGCCCCGAAAATGGACGCCGGGGCCAACGATCTCGAACAACTTTGGATTTGGTGGTCATAACGGATCGGTGATTATCGCTCCGTACAAGCAATAGAACTACGCGTCGACTACAACGAACAACAACTCACATTCGCAGGCCAACTCGCCGTTGACCAATGCCCTTCCCGATCCTTTTCCGGCCCTTGCAGACATTCTTCCAATCGACGCCTTTAGTTCAAGCGTGTCGCCTGGTACTACTTGTCGCCGAAATCGCGCAGCGTCCAAGCCGCCAAATAACGGCAATTTGCCTGCGAACTGCGGGTCGCTCACTATGGCTAACGCACCGGTTTGTGCGATTGCCTCACACATCAATACCCCAGGCAGCGTGGGTCGACCAGGAAAATGACCGGCAAAAAACCATTCTTCTCCCGTCAGACGCCAGATTGCACTTGCGGACTTACCAGGCGTAAGTTCCGTAATTTCATCAACGAACAAAAAGGGTGAACGGTGTGCAATCAGCGAGGATGGATCTGGGAAGGCGCTCACTTGCCTAACGCCTCCAGTAAACGCAATGGCGTGTCTTTCGGGGAAATCTTGTACCAAGC
>JBILYJ010000657.1:0-2643 GCA_044377795.1 Reyranella sp.
CCATCGTCAGCGGCGGCTGCTCGGCGTCGCAGTGGTCCGTACGATAGGTGCAGCGGGGAGCGAATGAGCAGCCGCCGCTGCGCCGCGCCAGGTCGGGCGGCCGGCCGGGAATGGCGCTGAGCCGCGTATGGGTGGCATCGGAGAGCCGCGGCAGCGAACGCAGCAGCGCCTCGGTATAGGGCATGCGCGGCGAGCGGAAGATCTCGCGCGTCGCCGCGGTTTCCACCGCGCGGCCGGCATACATGACCATGATGTCGTCGCTCCGGCCGGCGGCCACACCGAGATCGTGGGTGATCAGGATCATCGCCATGCCGCGCTGGCGCTGCTCGCCCTGAAGCAGGTCGAGGATCTGCCGCTGCACGGTGACGTCGAGCGCCGTCGTCGGCTCGTCGGCGATCAGGAGCTTGGGCGCGCAGGCGATCGCGATGGCGATGGCCACGCGCTGGCGCATGCCGCCCGACATTTCGTGTGGATACTGCACTGCGCGGCGTTCCGGCTCGGGGATGCCGACCTCGTTCAGCAGCTCGACGGCGCGGCGGGCGGCTACCTTCGAATCCAGCCCGCGGTTGAGGCGCAGCCCCTCGCCGATCTGGCGGCCGATCTTCATCACCGGGTTGAGCGAGGTCATCGGATCCTGGAACACGATGCCGATCTCGGTGCCGAGGACGCTGCGAAGCTCGCGGGGCGAGAGGCTGCGAAGATCGCGCCCCTCGAACAGGACCTGGCCGGCCACGCCGGCGCCCGAGCTCTCGCCCACCAGTCCGATCAGCGAGCGAACCAGCACCGACTTGCCCGATCCGGATTCGCCCACGATGCCGAGCGTCTGCCCCGCGTGCAGGTCGAACGACACGCCGTCGACGGCGCGCAGGGGACCGCGCGCCGTGGAGAAGCTCACCTGGGCGTTGCGCACCGACAGGAGTGGCGTGTTCGACGGGCCGCTCACAGCGCCGATCTCCGCGGATCGACCATGTTGCGCACCATGTCGCCCACGAAGTTGAGCGACAGGACGGTGGCGAACATCACCGCCGCCGGGATCAGCGCGGTATGAGGCGCCACGTCGAGCGCCTCGCGCCCGTCGGCAATCATGCCGCCCCAGCTCGGCTGCGGCGCCGGGATGCCGAGCCCCAGGAAGGAGAGCGCGCCTTCGGCCACGATGATCACGCTGATCGCCACCAGCCAGAAGGCGAACATGGGCGGCAGGAGATTTGGCAGTATCTCGCGCGTCAGGATGCGCCAGTCGCTGGCGCCGATGGTGCGGGCCGCCAGCACGAAGTCGCGGTTTGCCCAGGCCAGCGTGTTGGCCCGCGCCACACGCGCCGCCGCCGGGATCGACAGGATGCCCAACGCCAGGGTGACGTTGAACAGACTCTGCCCGAGATAGGCGGTGAAGGTGAGCGCCAGCACCAGCGACGGGAAAGCCAGCAGGATGTCGATAAAGCCGACCGCCAGCATGTCGACCTTGCCGCGGAAATACCCGGCACTCATGCCGATCGCGCCGCCGACGAGGAAGCCGAGGATCGGCGCGCAGATGCCGACGATCAGCGAAGTGCGGGCGCCGTAGATCACGCGCGAGAGCATGTCGCGGCCGAGATTGTCGGTGCCCAGCAGGAATTCGGCCGAGGGTGGCTTGCGGCGCAGGATCAGTTCCTGCGCCGACGGATCGGGCAGCCCGATCCAGTCGGCGGTGATCGCCAGGAACACCACCAGCAGCAACCAGCCCAGCGGGAGGGCGAGCGCCCAGTGCCAGCGGCGCTGCGGGCGCGGCGCGGCGACGACCGCGCCCTTAGCTGCGGAAGCGGACATGACGCACCCTCGGGTCGAGCACGGCGTAGAGCATGTCGACCAGGAAGTTGATGACCACGAAGCCCACCGCGATGAAGGCCACCGTGCCCTGCACGAGGATGAGGTCGCGGTTGAAGATGCCGCCGAGCAGCAGGCGGCCGACACCCGGCAGGGCGAAGATCTGCTCCACGATCACCGCGCCGCCGATCAGGCCGCCGATGTTGAGGCCGAGGATGGTGATCAGGGTGAAAGACGAGGGACGCAGCGCATGCTGCAGCAGGACCCGCCACGGCGGCAGGCCCTTGGCCCGGGCCAGCAGGATGAAGTCCTCCTTCAGCGTGGTCAGCAGGTCCGAGCGCAGCACGCGCATCAGGACCGTCCACTCGATCAGCCCCAGGGTGAGCGACGGCAGGATCATCGATTCGAGATTGTCCCACAGCCCTTCGGACATCGGCGTGAAGCCGGTCGCGGGCAGCAGGTCGAAGGATACCGAGAACAGGTAGATCAGCACGATGCCCAGCATGAAGTTGGGCATGGCGAGGAAGCCGAAGGCGGCCGAGGCCGAGATGCGATCGAACAGACCGCCGGGCCGCCGCACCGAGAGCAGCGCCACCGGGATGGCGATGCCCAGGGCGATGACTTGCGCCATCACCATGAGCTGCAGCGATACGGGCAGGCGGTCGATGATCGCCTGCACCACGGGCTCCCCGTTGCGGTAGGATCGGCCGAGGTCGCCCGAGAGCGCCGAGCCGAGCCAGTCGAAGTACCGCACCAGCATCGGCCGATCGAGGCCGAGGTCGGCGCGCAGGCCCGCAATGTCCTCGGGTGTCGCGAGGTTCCCCAGGATCACGATCGCCACGT
>JBILYJ010000391.1:0-5287 GCA_044377795.1 Reyranella sp.
ACGCCGATGTACTTGGCCTGGTCGGGGCGCAGCTTGGTCAGCTTGGCGCCGACCTTCTCGAGGTGGAGCGCCGCGACCTTCTCGTCGAGGAACTTCGGCAGCGTGTAGACCTGCTTCTCGTACTTGCCGGGGTTGGTCCACAGTTCGATCTGCGCCAGCGTCTGGTTCGAGAAGGAAGCCGACATCACGAAGCTCGGATGGCCGGTGGCATTGCCCAGGTTCACGAGGCGGCCTTCCGACAGCACGATGATGCGCTTGCCGTCGGCGAACTCGACCTCGTCGACCTGCGGCTTCACGTTGTGCCACTTGAAGTTACGCAAGGACGAGATCTGGATCTCGCTGTCGAAGTGGCCGATGTTGCAGATGATGGCGCGGTGCTTCATCGCCTTCATGTGTTCGAGCGTCAGCACGTCGACGTTGCCGGTCGCGGTCACGAAGATGTCGGCCTTGGGGGCCGCTTCTTCCATGGTGACGACCTCGTAGCCTTCCATTGCGGCCTGCAGGGCGCAGATCGGATCGACTTCGGAGACCATCACACGGCAGCCGGCCTGGCGCAGCGAGGCGGCCGAGCCCTTGCCCACGTCGCCGAAGCCCGCGACCATCGCCACCTTGCCCGACATCATGACGTCGGTGCCGCGGCGGATGCCGTCCACCAGCGATTCACGGCAGCCGTAGAGGTTGTCGAACTTCGACTTGGTGACCGAGTCGTTCACGTTGATGGCCGGCCACAGGAGCTTGCCTTCCTTCGCCATGTTGTAGAGGCGATGGACACCCGTGGTCGTCTCCTCGGTGACGCCGCGGATCGAGGCGCCGAGCTTGGCGTACCAGCCGGGCTTTTCCTTGTTGGTCTTCAGGATCGCCTTGTAGAGGACTTCCTCTTCCTCGTTGGTCGGGTTGGCGACCAGCGAGGGATCCTTCTCCGCGCGGGCGCCGAGATGGACCAGCAGGGTGGCGTCGCCGCCGTCGTCGAGGATCATGTTCGGCTCGCCGCCGTCATGCCACTCGAAGATCTTGTGGGTGTAGTCCCAGTATTCCTCGAGGCTCTCGCCCTTGGTGGCGAAGACCGGCGTGCCGGCCTTGGCGATCGCCGCGGCGGCATGGTCCTGGGTCGAGTAGATGTTGCACGAGGCCCAGCGCACGTCGGCGCCCAGTGCCTTCAGCGTCTCGATCAGCACGCCCGTCTGGATGGTCATGTGCAGCGAGCCGGCGATGCGGGCGCCCTTGAGCGGCTTCTTGGGGCCGTATTCCTTGCGGATCGACATCAAGCCCGGCATCTCGGTCTCGGCCATGTCGAGTTCCTTGCGACCCCAGTCGGCGAGCCCGATATCCTTGACGATGTAGTCGGCCATTTGGCGCTCCTTCAGTGCCGGCGTCGGCAGGCGGAAAATTGTGGAAAGCGGGCGTGTCATAACAGCGGTGCGGGACCGCCTCAACGCGCCGGATCAACATATAAGCAAGAATTTATGTCGATATGCGCACGTCTTTATGTCCGGCGGCGCGCTTATCAATCTTCGCCGAATTTTCCTTCGACGAGCGCTGAAATGGCGGCCATCGCGTCCGCGGCCTGTCTGCCCGAGCAGATGACCTCGACCGAGCTGCCGATGCCGGCAGCCAGCATCATGAGGCCCATGATGGACAGGCCGGAGACTTCCTGGCCCTTGAAGGAAACGCGCACGATGGCGTCGAACTGGCCTGCGGTGCGCACGAACTTGGCGGCGGCGCGGGCATGCAGGCCGCGCTTGTTGGCGATGGCGAGGCTCCGCTTCAGGGTGCCGATGCCGGCCTCCGAGCTGGAATTCACCGCCACGTCGCTCACGACGCTTCCTTGGCGAGGATGCGGGAGGCGACGGTGATGTACTTGCGGCCGGCTTCCTGCGCCATGCGTACAGCCTCCGCGATGGGCTTGGTGCGAACGCTGGCGAGCTTGACCAGCATCGGCAGATTGACGCCGGCCAGCACTTCGACCCGCGCCTGCTCCATGATGGAGATTGCGAGATTGGACGGTGTGCCGCCAAACATGTCGGTCAGCACGATGACGCCCTCGCCCGTCTCACAGGCCCGGACGCGCTCCAGTATTTCGCCGCGGCGTTTTTCCATGTCGTCGTCGGCGCCGATACAGACGGTCGCCATGCATTGCTGTGGACCGACGACATGTTCCAGCGCGGCTTTGAATTCCAGCGCCAGATTGCCGTGAGTCACGAGTACGATACCAATCATTCGTTCTTCTACCCTGCGCCCCCGGCCTCCCCGGCCGCCCCGACGTCCCGGTGCGAGAGAGTGACGGACCGGCCGGCGGTTCGCAACCAGTCTGCAAGCTCCTCGGCCAGCGCCACGGACCGGTGCTTGCCGCCGGTGCAGCCGACGGCGATGGTCAGATAGCTCTTCCCCTCCGCATCGAACCGGGGCAGCAGCGGCCCGATCAGGGCCTTCAGCCTGTCCACGAACGGGCGGTAATCGGGGTCGGTTGCGATGAAGGCCGCGACCGCCGGATCGCGGCCCGTAAGGGGCTTCAGCGCCGCATCGTAGTGGGGGTTCTTCAGGAACCGCACGTCGAACACCAGATCGGCCTCGCGCGGCAGGCCGCGGCGGAACGAGAACGACATCACCGAAATGCGCGTGCCGATCGCGGGGCCCAGTCCGAAGTGTCCGGTCAGGATCTGCTTCAAGTGATGCGGCGACAGCGAGGTGGTGTCGATGGTGAAATCCGCCACGTCGCCCATCCAGCCGATCTGCCGGCGCTCCTCGCTGATGCCGTCGACCACGGGACGATCGGGCGCCAGCGGATGGGGACGGCGGCTCTCGGTGTAGCGGCGCTGCAGGGTCTCGGTGTCAGCCTCGAGGAAGAGGAGCCGCGCGGCGAGGTCGGGACGGTTCCGCAGCTCGCGGATGCGGGTGGCCAGGTCCCGAGCGTCGAAGCCGAAGGTGCGGGTGTCGATGCCGAGGGCCAGCGGCTGGGCGCTTGTGCCCGCCTCGCCGCCGGTCGAGCGCATGAGGTCGTCGAGCAGGGGCAGCGGAACGTTGTCGACGGCGACGTAGCCCAGGTCGTCGAGGACGTTCAGCGCGGTCGCACGACCTGCGCCCGACAGGCCGGTGACGACGACGAACGGCCGGCGCGTGTCGCGTGCCGTGTCGGAAGCGGAAGAGGCGGGACTGTCTGGCATGAGCGTCGCGCGGCGGATCATGCCGCTGTGGCTCGTGCGAGGGCAAGGCGCAACTTCGCAGGGGCGGAGGCCTCGAAGGGTGCCAGCGTCACGACCGGTAGGTCGACGCCGAACAGCGTCTCCCGCGCCCGATCGGGCAGGCGTTCGATGCGGTCCGGCGGTACGAGATCCACCAGCAGCGCGATCGTCGCGCGGGCGAGAAGCTGGGCGCGGCCGAGCTTCACGATGCCGACGCCGCGCACTTCCAGCAGGCCCGCAAGCGTGCGGGGCGGCGTGGCCACGAGGCCGCGGCCCTGCGGGACGAGCGCCGTCTGGTCGTCGGCCACCAGACGGCCGCCTGCCTCGACGAGACGAAGGGCGAGGTCGGACTTGCCGGCGCCCGACGGCCCTCGCAGCAGGATGCCGCGCCAGTTCCGGCCGGCGCGCAAGGCGACGCAGGTCGCGTGAACATATGTCGTGACCCTGATCGCCATTCAGATCGTCACTTGCGTCCGCTGGCCGCGGGCAGCCGGACAGTGAAGCGGGCGCCCAGCAGCTTGCCGTCGGGGCCGCGCCGGTTGGTGGCCGTGATCGTGCCGCCATAGGTCTCGACGATCTGGCGGCAGATCGACAGGCCGAGGCCGGAATGCTGGCCGAAGTGCTCGGTCGGCCGCTCGGAGTAGAAGCGCTGGAAGATCGATTCGAGATTGTCCTCGGGAATGCCCTGGCCTTCGTCGTCGATGGTGACGACGAACGGCCCGTTCCGGGCTTCCCGGCCCAACTCGACGAGGATGCGCGAGCCCTTGGGCGCGAAGGAGAGGGCATTGTCGATGACGTTGCGGAACACCTGGCCGTAGCGACCGTCGTGACCGTGCGCCATGAACGGCGGATTGGCGGCCACCCGGAACTCGACCTCGACGCCGGACTTCTGGTTCGCGGTCACCGCATAGTGGTGGACCATGTCGCGCAACAGCTTGTCGAGGTCGACCGGCCTCACCTCGCCGCGCATCAGTTCGGCGTCGAGCCGCGAGGCGTCGGAAATGTCCGAGATCAGCCGGTTGAGCCGGTTGATGTCGTCCATGACGATGGCCATCAGCTTGGCGCGGCGTTCCGCGTCGAGATTGGGATGTCCCACCATCTCGATCGCGGAGCGCAGCGACGTCAGCGGATTCTTGAGCTCGTGCGCGACATCGGCGGCGAAACTCTCAATGGTATTGATGCGCAGCCAGAGAGCCTCGGTCATTGAGCGCAGCGCGTCGTTCAGGTCGCCGATCTCGTCGCCGCGCTTGCCGAGGTCGGGAATCTCCGGCCGGCTCTCGCGCGCCAGCCGGACCTCGTCGGCGGCCCGGGCGAGGCGCACGATCGGCTGGGTGATGGTGCCGGCGAGATAGAGCGACAGCAGCACGGTGATGCCGAGCGCCGCGGCGGCGATGGTCAGCATGTCGTAGCGGACCTCGCGCAACGAGGCGGCGATGGCGCGGTTGTCGCGCGTCAGGAGCAGGGCGCCCAGCACCTGCTTGTAGCGCTGGACCGGGACCGCGGCGCTCAGCATCAGCCGCCCCTGGCCGGCGCTGCGCACGGCCGACGCGTTGAAGCCGCGCAGTGCGCTGGCCGCTTCGGGAAAATCGCGAAGGGTCGGTACCGGCTTGTCGACATACTCGGGATAGTGGTCGACCCGCGACAGCTGGCGGGCGATCCAGTCGCTGACGCGCTCGCCGACGCTGACGTGCGATTCGGCCTCGGCGGGGGCCTCGGGCGGCGGCAGCGGCACGACGTGGATTCGCCCCAGCTCGTTCAGCATCGCCGAATCGGCCAGGAGTTCGCCGGTCTCGCTGAACAGTCGCGCCCGCACACCGGTTGGCCGCACCAGCCGCGTCAGCAGCTGGCGCGCGGCCTCGGTGTCCATGCGGTTCACCGTGGTTTCGCCGCCGACGACCGCGACCTCGCCGATGCCGGCCGCCACCATCTCGCCCTGGACCAGCAGCGAGGCGAGCTCCGTGTCGATCAGCTCTTCCTCGTAGTCGCTGAGGTAGACCGCCCCGAGGGTCAGCAGTGCGACGGGGATGAGGTTGAGCAGCAGGATGCGCCGCGTGAGCGGCGAGTAGCCGCGGCCGACGCTGCGTCGCCGGCGCAGCAGCGACGGCGAT
>JBILYJ010000417.1:0-4931 GCA_044377795.1 Reyranella sp.
CGGCCCGCCGGTCGCGGCGGGCGCCTTGCGCGACAGCAGGCGGCCGAGCGCCGTGGCGATCCGGGAACCTAAGGTCTGATGCCCGCGCGGCCGCGCGCCGGGTTCAGGAGTCGCGGTATCGATATCCGATGCCATACAGCGTTTCGATCTGCTCGAACTCGCCATCGACCTCGCGGAACTTGCGTCGGACGCGCTTGATGTGGCTGTCGATGGTGCGGTCGTCGACGTAGATCGTCTCGCCGTAGGCCGCGTCCATGAGCTGGTCGCGGTTCTTCACATGGCCGGGCCGCTCCGCGAGCGACTTCAGGAGCAGGAACTCGGTGACCGTGAGGTGCACCTCCTTGCCCTTCCAGGTGCACTGATGGCGGCTGGGGTCGAGGACCAGTTCGCCGCGCACGATGCGCTCGGCGGCGGCTTCGCCCTTGGCGCCGCCGACATCGGCCCGACGCAGCACGGCCCGGATGCGCTCCAGCAACAGCCGCTGCGAGAACGGCTTGCGGATGAAATCGTCGGCGCCCATGCGGAGGCCCAGCACCTCGTCGATCTCCTCGTCCTTGGACGTGAGGAAGATGACCGGGAACTGCTGGGTCTTGCGAATGCGGTTCAGGAGTTCCATCCCGTCCATGCGCGGCATCTTGATGTCGAAGATGCCGAGATCCGGAGGCGACTGGTTGAGTCCTTCCAGGGCCGACGCACCGTCATTGTAGGTCTTGATCTGAAACCCTTCGGCTTCGAGCAGCATCGACACCGATGTGAGGATGTTGCGATCGTCGTCGACGAGGGCGATGGTCTTGCGCACGGCTTGGCTTCTCCTGCAGCGGACAACGGCTTTTATATCATGCTATCATAAAACGGGCCGTAGCCGCCGCCTCCCGGCCCGCAATACTCAACGAACAATTGCGGCTTTTTTGATCCGAACATGACCCAAGACGACATGCCCCGCACCGTGCGCGGCCTCTTGCGCGCCCTCGACCGGGCTTCCCTGGCCACCAGCCTGCCCGGCGAACCGGCCGCTTGGCCCTATGCCTCCCTGGTCCTGGTGGCGGTCGATCACGACCTGTCGCCGATCCTTCTGTTGAGCGATATGGCTGAACATACCAAGGCAATCAAGGCGGACGACCGCGTCTCCCTGCTGTTCGACGGCACCGGTGGCCTCGACCAGCCGCTGACGGGCCCGCGGGCGACCGTGCTCGGCCGGGCCGAGCGGACCGCCGACGAACGGCTGAAGGCGCGCTTCCTGGCACGCCATCCGGACGCCGCGCTCTATGCGGGGTTCAAGGATTTCGGCTTCTATCGCGTGGCGGTTGAGCGGGCCCACCTGGTGGGCGGCTTCGGCAAGATCCGCTGGATCGATGGGGCCGAACTCGTTCCGCCGCAGGCCGCGGGCCTTGCCGAGGCCGAGGCGGGCATCGTCGAGCACATGAATACCGATCACGCGGATGCCGTTCAGCTTTATGCCGCAAAGTTGATCGGCCTGGCCGGCGACGGCTGGAGGATGACGGGGATCGATTGCGAAGGGATCGACCTGCGGCGGGCAGGGAACGTTGCCCGCCTTGCGTTCGATGTGCCACTGCAAACGGCCGGCGAGGCGCGCAAGGCCCTGGTCGGCCTGGTGGGCAAGGCCCGCTCGTTGCCCTGATTCCGTCACACCAGGTCTGCCCGTTTCGCGTCGCAGCATTCTTCTCGCGGATGCGAAGGCCGATTCACACGCTGCCGACACTAACTTGTCGCAAGGGACTTGCCTCCCCGCGGCCCTGCCAGTAGCGCATAGTGCTGGAACACCTTAGCCATTCGGATCGGCCGGAAAGCAGGAGAAACGCTGTGCATCAGGCGGGCTTCATCGTACCCAAGTTTGGACTGGAAGCGCTCGGACTCAAGAACCTGAGCAATGTCTACTGGAACCTCCAGGTTCCCGCGCTCTACCAGGAAGCGATTCGCCGGCATGAAGGCGTGGTGGCCGATGGCGGCGCGCTGGTGGTGCGGACCGGCATCCATACCGGCCGCTCGCCCAACGACAAGTTCATCGTCGAGGATTCCGAGAGCAAGGGCCGCATCGACTGGGGCAAGACCAACAAGCCCATCACGCCCGGCCAGTATCGCGCGCTCTACAACCGCATGATCGCCTATGCGCAGCGCCGTGACCTGTTCGTGCGCGACTGCTGGGCCGGCGCCGATCCCGCGCATCGCATCGGCGTGCGCGTGGTCAACGAGACGGCGTGGCACAATCTCTTCGCCCGCAACATGTTCCTGCGTCCGGCCCCGGAGGAACTCGAAGGTTTCAAGCCGGAATTCACCATCCTGAACCTGCCGGGCTTCCAGGCCGATCCCAAGCTCGACGGCACCGCCTCTGACTGCGCCATCCTGGTGAACTTCACCGAGCGCGTCGTGGCGATCTGCGGCACCTGGTATGCCGGCGAGATCAAGAAGTCGGTGTTCACGATCCTGAACTACCTGCTGCCGGACAAGAACGTCCTGCCGATGCATGCCTCCGCCAACCTCGGTCCGAAGGGCGACGTCGCCGTCTTTTTCGGCCTCTCGGGCACCGGAAAGACCACGCTGTCGGCCGATCCGACGCGCACGCTGATCGGCGACGACGAGCATGGCTGGGCCGAGGACAGCCTGTTCAACTTCGAGGGCGGCTGCTACGCGAAGGTCATCAAGCTCAGCCGCGAGGCCGAGCCCGAGATCTATGCCACGACCGGCCGCTTCGGCACGGTGCTGGAGAACGTGGTGATCGATCTGGCGACCGGCCGCCTCGACCTCGACGACGGCGCCTACACCGAGAACACCCGCGCCTGTTACCCGCTCGACTTCATCCCGAACACTTCGGCCACCGGCATCGCCGGCACGCCCGAGAACATCGTGATGCTGACGGCCGATGCTTTCGGCGTGCTGCCGCCGATCTCGCGGCTCAGCCCTGAGCAGGCGATGTACCACTTCCTCTCGGGCTACACGGCGCGCGTCGCCGGCACCGAGAAGGGCGTGACCGAGCCGCAGGCGACCTTCTCGACCTGCTTCGGTGCGCCGTTCATGCCGCGTCATCCGACCGTCTACGCCAAGATGCTGGGCGAGAAGATGGCCCGCCAGAACGTGAAGTGCTGGCTGGTCAATACCGGCTGGTCGGGCGGCGGCTTCGGCGTCGGCGAGCGCATGTCGATCCGCCACACGCGCGCGATGGTGCGCGCGGCGCTCGACGGCACGCTGGCCTCCGTCTCGTCCTCGGCCGATCCGCACTTCGGCATGCAGGTGCCGAGCACCTGCCCGGACGTACCGGGCGAGGTGCTGAACCCGAAGAACACCTGGAAGGACAAGAAGGCCTACGACAGCGCCGCACGCGACGTCGCCCAGCGCTTCGAGAAGAACTTCCAGCAGTTCGAAAGTCACGTCGACGACAAGGTCAACAAGTCGGCCATCCGCGCGGCCGCCTGACCTGACCGGACATCGCTTCCACGCGGCGGACATCCTATGATGTCCGCCGCGTGAGCAAGATTGCCGAAGCACCCCCTGCGAAAGCCGCCGTGCGCCGCCCCTGGCGGTTGCCCCTGGTTGCCGCGCTGGCGCTTGCCTTCGTTTCGCTCTCGCTGATTTCAGGCGTCGCCTACATCGTCGTCCTGGCGGGCGCGACCGGAACCGCCGAGCGGCTGTTGGTCGATCGCGCCGCCCGCGTGGTCGATGCCCAGATGGCGCTGGTCCGCAGCCGCCTCGATCCGGTGAGCGAGCAGCTCGAACTGATCGCAGCCCTCGCCGCCGGCGGCCGCGTCGACATCGAATCGCCGGTCGCGATGCGCGAGCTGCTGGCCGTGATGATGCAGCAGGTGCCCGCCGTCTCGGCGGTCGGCTTTGCCACGCTCGATCTCAAGCTCCATCGGGCCCTGCGCGAGCCCGACGGTACGATCGAGCGCGAAACGCTCTCGCTGGTCGACCAGCCGCAGGGCATGGAGCGCTTCCGCCAGCTCCAGACGGCGCAAAACACGTTCTGGGGCGCCCTGTTCTGGAGCGAGACGATCAAGCAGCCGGTGGTCAACGTGCGCACGCCGGTGCGGCGCATCGACAATGCCTTCATCGGCGGGCTGATTGCCACGGTGGCCGTCGGCGATCTCTCCTATCTCATCGGCGATCCCGTACGGGGCGGCGACGGGCGCTATTTCATCCTCGTGGGCCGCGACCATGTCCTGGCCGCGCGCCGGCTGATCGATCCCCGTGGGCTCGGCCTCTCCGAGAAGCGGCCGCTGCCCACGATCAAGGAGGTGGACGATCCGGTGCTCGCGAAGATCTGGGATACGCCCGTGCGGTCGCCGCAGATCGACCGGGCGCTGGGGGCTCTCGGCCATGTCGTCGAGGAGGGCGGGCGGCAATGGGTGTTCGTCTATCGCGAGCTCAGGCGATTCGGACCGGAGCCCTGGCTGGTCGGGCAGTACTTCCCGATCGAGGACGCGACCGGCGACCTCGACCGGCTGATGAACGGGGCGATCGTCGGCGGCATCACGCTGGCCGTCGCCGCGCTGCTGGCGCTGGTGATGGGGCTCAGCATGGCGCGCTCCATCCGCACCCTGACCTCGGCGGCCGAGCTGATCGAGCAGCTCAAGTTCGACGAGCCGTTCCATCGCAAGTCGCGGCTGCGCGAGATCGACGACGCCGGCCACAGCCTCGACAAGGCGCGCAGCGCGCTGAAATGGTTCGGCGCCTATGTACCGCGCCGTCTCGTCTTCGGACTGATGGAACTCGGCGAGGATGCGGTGGCGTCGCGCCGACGGGTCGTCACGGTGATGTTCACCGACATCGTGGGATTCACGCCGCAGGCCGAGGAGCTGCCGGAGCAGGAGACGGCCGACATGCTCAACCATCATTTCGCCCTGCTGGGCAGCTGCATCGAGAACGACCAGGGCGTGATCGACAAGTATATCGGCGACTGCGTGATGGCGGTGTGGGGC
>JBILYJ010000152.1:0-10196 GCA_044377795.1 Reyranella sp.
GTGCGAGCTGGCTGGCGTACGGCGACACCCAGCGGCAATACGAGGAGCGGCTGAGCCGCACCCTCGATCTTCTCTACGTCGGTGCCCGCGCCACCTTCGAGACCCAGCAGCTCGTCGTAAGCAACGTGCTGGGCCTCATCGACGATATGAACGACTCCGAGATCCGGCAGCACGAGGCCAGGCTGCACGAGCAGCTCCAGCATCTCATCCGCAAGCTGCCGCAGGTCGAGGACGTGTTCATTCTCGACAGGGACGGCCGCCCCCTCGTCGCCGCCAACGTCTTTCCCATCCCGGCCAACGTCTCAGCCGCGGATCGCCCGTATTTCATCGCCCATCGCGACGGGAAGGAGCAGCGTTACGTCAGCGAGACGTTCCGCAGCCGGATCAAGAGCTCCGACGTCTTCCAATACAGCGAGCGGCGGCAACGGGCGGACGGCGGCTTCGACGGCGTCGTCCTCGTGGCGATACCACCATCCTTTTTCGGCAAGCTTTTCGAGCAGGCGGCGGGGTCGGACAGCTATACGACCTCGCTCGTGCGCGCCGATGGTGAATTGCTCGTGCGCTATCCCGCTGCTGTCGGGACGACGAGATTCGAGCCCGGATCGAAGTTCATGAAGGCCATCGCTGCGAACCCGGGTTCAGGTATCTACACCACGTCCCAGGCCAGCATCGACGGCGTCGCGCGCACGGTTGTCTATCGCAAGCTGCCCGACCTGCCGGTCTACGTGTCGGTGGGCGTCGCCAGCGTCTCGGTCCGCGAGGCGTGGATTCGCCGCATGTCGACTCATCTGCTGTTCGGCCTGCC
This sequence comes from Reyranella sp., assembly GCA_044377795.1. Classification (GTDB taxonomy): domain Bacteria; phylum Pseudomonadota; class Alphaproteobacteria; order Reyranellales; family Reyranellaceae; genus Reyranella. Next base: position 806 of record JBILYJ010000152.1, read on the forward strand.
GGCTACCCTCGCGCTGTTCGCGCTGGCGCTGCTCGCTTCGCGCCGTGCCGCGAGCCAGGCCGAGACGCTCGATCGGCTGCGCGAGGAGCAGAGCCGGCGGGCGTCCGCGGAGGAGAGTCTCCGCCAGTCGCAGAAGATGACCGCGGTGGGACAGCTCACCGCCGGCATCGCGCACGATTTCAACAACCTGCTGACCGGCATCGGCGGCGCGATCGAGATGATCGGCCGGCGCGTGCCGCAACCGACGCCCGATGTCGTGCGTTTCCTCGACCTCGCCCGGACCGGCGTGTCGCGGGCCGCGACCCTCACCCAGCGCATGCTGGCCTTTGCGCGGCAGCAGCCGCTGCAGATCGAGCCGGTCGATGCCAACCGGCTCGTCACCGGCATGTCGGAACTGTTGCGGCGGACCCTCGGCGATACCGTGCAGATCGAGACAGTGCTGAGCGGCGGCCTGTGGCGCGCGAGCGCCGATCCGGCCCAGCTCGAAGCCGCTGTCCTCAACCTGGCGATCAACGCGCGCGATGCCATGCCGGGCGGCGGCACGCTGACGATCGAGACGGCCAACGCCCATCTCGACGACGCCTATGCCGCGGCCAATGCAGAGGTCACGCAGGGCCAGTTCGTGATGATCGCCGTGTCGGACACCGGCGCCGGCATGGATCAGCAGACCATCGCCCGGGCCTTCGAGCCTTTCTTCACCACCAAGGAGCGTGGCCAGGGCACGTGGCTCGGCCTCAGCATGACCTACGGCTACATCAAGCAGATCGGCGGCCATCTTAAGATCTACAGCGAAATCGGACACGGCTCGACGGTGAAGATCTATCTGCCGCGCACCCAGGCCGAGTCGGGCGCCGGACCCGAGCTCGCGTCCCCTATCAACGTGGCGGCAGGGGCGGGGCCGGTCGTGCTGGTCGTCGAGGACGATCCTGTCGTGCGCGATTTCGCCGTGGCCGCCTGCCGGGAATGCGGCTGCACGGTGCACGAGGCCGGCGACGGCGAGCAGGCGTTGCGCGTCCTTGAGAAGCACAGCGACATCGCGCTCCTGTTCACCGATGTCGGTCTGCCTGGCGGCATGAATGGCCGTCAGCTTGCCGGAGCGGCCGTGGCGCGGCGGCCCGACCTCAAGGTTCTCTACATGACGGGATACACGGCGAACGCGATCGTTCACCACGGTGTCATCGATGCCGGCGTGAACCTCCTCGGCAAGCCGTTTTCCGTTTCGGCGCTGGCGGCCAAGATCAAGGCCATGGGCTTCTAGCGCCGGGCGCGTTACCTTGCGGAAGCGATGCCGCCCGACGTGACCCCACCCGGACAGACTACCGCCGAGACCGTGCCCGCCGCGCCGAAGCCCGTTGCGCCGCCGCCCGCGCCGATCCCGACAGCGACAGCCGAACCCGCGCCTACCGCAAGGCCGGCGCTGGAGACCAGCCGGCTGCATCGCCTGCTCACGGTCGGCGGCACGATCCTCGGGCTCTTCATCCTGTACGAAGTCGTCACCTATTTCGTCGCCTACACCGACGACGCCTATGTCCGGTCCGACCTGGTGGCGGTGGCGCCGCAGGTGTCGGGGCAGATCATCGGGGTCCACGTCGTCGACAACCAGGACGTCAAGATCGGTGACAAGCTGTTCACGATCGATCCCGAGCCTTTCCAGCTCGTGGTCAATCAGTGGAAGGCGCAGATCGATCGTGCCGCGGCCCAGCTCAAGGTCGCGCGGGAGGAGTTGGCACTGGCCCAGGCGGCCCTGCAGGTCTCGACGTCGAGCCATACCTATGCCGTCCAGGAACAGAGCCGGTTCTCCGATCTCGCCAAGCGCCAGTTTGCGCCCGTCGCGGAACTCGACAGGGCCAACGACGAATTGCGCCGATCCCAGGCCGAGATGACGATCTCCACGGTGGCCATCGCCAAGGCAGAGACGGACATCGGCGCGCACCAGGCCGCACTCGAGCTTGCAAAGGCGCAACTCGCATCCGCCCAGTGGAACCTCGACCGTACTGTCGTGCAAGCGCCCAACAACGGGGCGATCACCAATCTCACGATCCGCAAGGGCGACATGGCCACGACCGGCGTGCCGATGGTCGGCATCGTCGATTCGGATGCCTGGCGCATCATGGCCAACTACAAGCAGTACTATATCCGCGACCTCAAGGTCGGCGACACCGCCTGGGTCTGGCTCGACAGCTCGCCATGGCACTTCCACAAGGGCCGGATCACCGGCGTCGCCCGTGGCTTCAGCCGCAACCCCGGCGTCGACAAGCTCCTGCCCTATGTCGCGCCGACCACGGACTGGATCCGCCTGCAGCGCCGCATCCCGGTCACGATCGTGCTGGAAGACCTGCCGGCGGGCTACAAGCTCTACATGGGCGCCGACGCGCGCACCGTGATCTTCCCGTGAACGGTGTATCGGAGATCGGACGCTACGGCAGGGCCGTCGTCGAGGATGTCCGCGAGGGCGCTCGGCTTCTGGACCGGACGCTGACCGGCTTCTGGCGCGAGCTGGCCGACATCGGCAGTCGCCCGGCCCAGTCGCGCATGGGCACCGTCGCGGCCGTCTCGGTGATGCTCACCACAACGGTGGCGCTGGCGATGCAGCTCGATGCGCCGTGGTGGGCGGCGATCAGCGGCTACATGTCCCTGATGTCGACCGGCGCGGCCTCGGTGCGACGCGGCCTGCTGAGGTTGAGTGGCACCATCGCCGGCGCCGTGCTCGGGTTCGTCATGGCGCGCTGGCTGCCCTACGACCAGGTGGCGCTGTGCCTGTTCCTGGGCTGCGCGACCATGGCGGGAGTCATCGCTGTGCAGGTGAGCCCGCACGGGCTGGCCTGGCTCTTCATGTCGATCACCTCCAGCCTCGTGCTGCTGATGAGCCTGAACGACCCGACCCAGGCGTTCGAGATCGCCTGTTACCGCACGCTCGACGTGGCGGTCGGGGTGTCGTGCGCGATCGTGACGGCCAAGCTGCTGCAGGACTGGCATGCCGAGCCGCCGGCCACGGTGCCGGGCTGGCGACACCTGCTGGGCGCGCAATGGCCGTCCGTGCTGCACGGGTTTCGCGCCGCGATCTCCGTGGTGACGGTGATGATCGTCTGGGTGATGATCGACCTGCCCGACGTGGGCGAGATGGCGGTCACGATCGCCGTCGTGATGGCCGCGCCGTTGATCGCCGACGGCGGCACCACGACACGCCATCTGGTCGCCGAGAAGTCGTTCCACCGCTTCATGGGCTGCCTGCTGGGCGGACTCGTCGCGCTGGCCTGCCTCGCACTGCAGATCGACTCCTTCGTCTGGTGGCTCGCCATGATCGGCGCCGTCGTCTGGGTGGGCATGCACATCCAGATGGGCCGGCACGGCATTCCCTATGTCGGCACGCAGTTCGCCTTCGTCTTCGTGGTCACTATGGTGCAGGGGCTGGCGCCCCCCGACAGCATCATGCCGGGGGTCGACCGATTTGCCGGCATCACCGGCGGCCTCGGCATTCTCATGATCGTGTCGCTCCTGTTGTGGCCCTCCGACCAGGAACTCGCGAAGGAACTGCGCACCTGACGTGCGGCTTGGCCATGCCATCCATCATCCGGCACGACCCATGCGCTGCAGGCGACGGCTTAGTCCGCGCCTGCACTTGTTGGACGGCGCCAGAACGTTAAGTTGCCGCCGATGAGTGCCAAAGCGCCCCCGCCGACCGACCGGATCCTGCGGGCGATTCTTTCGATCATCTTCTCGGTCCTGTGCTTCTCCGTCCTGAACGCCATGTCCAAGACGCTGAGTCAGACCTACCCCGTCATCGAGGTGATCTGGGGCCGCTACGTGTTCGCCTTCATGATGGCGATCTTCCTGCCGCGGGCCGGTATGGCGCTGTTCCGCTGGCACAATGTGCCGAGCCAGATCGTGCGCGGCCTTTTGCTATTTTTCTCGTCGTTCCTGTATTTCCACGGCATCGTCGACATGCCGTTGGCGTCGGCCGCCTCGATCTCGCTCACCAGCCCGTTGATCGTCACCGCGCTGTCGTCCAGTTTCCTGGGCGAGCCGGTCGGTCCGAAGCGCTGGGCGGCGGTCATGGTCGGCTTCGTCGGCGCCCTGATCGTGGTGCGGCCGGGCTCCGCGCACTTCGAGTGGCATTCGCTGTGGATCGTCGGCAGCACGATCTCGAGCTCGCTCTACCAGCTCTTCTCGCGGCGCTACGGGCAGGCCGAGCGCCCGGATGCCTCGGCCACCATGGCCACGATCGTCGGCACGGCGGTGGCCCTGCCGATGCTGCCGTTCGAATGGGTGACGCCGACCCTCGGCTGGCACTGGGTGCTGTTCATCGGCATGGGCATCATGGCCGGCGTCGGCCACTACTTCCTGACCATTGCCTACAGCCAGGCACCGGCTGCCGTCGTGGCGCCCTTCAATTACGTGCAGCTGCTGGGAGCCGCCCTGCTGGGCTATCTCGTGTTCGGCGACTTTCCCGACTTCTGGACCTGGGTGGGGGCCGGTGTGATCATCTGCTCGGGCCTCTATCTTGGGCACATCGAACGCCAGCGGCATCGGGCGCTGATCAAGAAATAGCGCTCCTGATCAGGAATTGACCTGAGGCCACGCCGCCAAACGGCGAACGCCCACCGCCATTGCTGCCTTTTCGCGGTGGCACACCCCTTGCTTGAAAACCAGCAGCGCAGAATCGCGCTAGCGCGATTCTTCTCGGTTGGCGTGCCGGCACCTTTGAGGTTGGTCGCACCGAGTAGCAACCGACGAGGAGTTGTCAGTCGCAGACTCGCCCAAGCCAGCAGTCCCCATCCAAATATTCTCCGCTGCCCGAGGAGGCCCTCCATGTGTGAACGCATCGGCTGTACGCATTTCCCGACTTTTTCCAAGATGAACTTCGCCGGCACCGTCGCGCCGTCCCGCCGTGGCTTTCTGAAAGGCGCCGCGGCCGTCAGCACCATCACCATGGCGGCCGGTCCGGGCATGTTCATGGGCGGCCCCGCCCATGCCGCGGCCGGAATCAAATCGACCCACGGCAGCGGCTTCTGCAACCTCAACCTGTTCCTCGCCCATTCACGGCAGTACGCCAAGGCGGCGGGCACCGAGCTGATCTTCATCAACACGCCGACCTCGGCCGAAATGGTGACGTTCCTCGGCATGGGCCAGGTCGATATCGGCCTGATGCCCTACACCAGCTTCATGGCGCTCCACGACAAGGGCGCCCCGGTGAAGATCGTGGCCGGCGGCGGTGTCGAAGGCTGCGCCATCGTGGCGAGGCCCGGCCTCGACACGCCGGAGAAGCTCAAGGGCAAGACGCTCGGGACCTTCCAGATGGATACGCTGGAGGTCATGCCCTACGACTACCTGAAGAAGCACAAAATCGCCTTCAAGGACGTGAAGGTCCGCTACATGGGCAACACGCCCGAGGCGGTCGAGGCCTTCAAGGCCGGCGCCATCGACTGGATCTGCACGATCGAACCCTACGCCTCGGCGCTGGTGGCCGACGTCAAGGGCGCGGTCATGCTCACCAACGGCGTCGATCTTTACGGCAAGGGCTACACGGACTGCGTGCTCGCGGCTCGGTCGAGCCTGATCAAGGACAACCCGGCCGGTCTGAAGGCGATCATCAAGAGCATGATGCAGGCCCAGTACGACGCCGAGACCCAGACCGAGGCGGTGCTGAAGGAGCTGGTCGGCAAGTACTACAAGACCTCGATGGACAACGCCAAGATCGCCCAGGGCAAGCAGCCCGCGGTGGTCGATGCGCGCAGCCAGACCGACTTCATCCTGCAGCGCACCGACAGCGTCATGGAGATGGGCTACATCAAGAAGAAGCCCGGCCGGGACGCGATCGACTGGACCATGCTCGAGGCGGTGATCAAGGAGAATCCCGACCTCTACGGCAAGCTCAAGTACAAGTCCGCCTGATGGCTGTCGTCGCACGCGACAGCGAACCGGGCGCCGCCGCCGGAGCATCCCGCCCGGCGACGGCATCGCGGCTGATGGCCTCGATGGCGGGGCTCGACTGGCTGGCCAAGATCTGGTGGACCTGCCTCTCGATCAGCCTGTTCGCCGGTCTGTGGGAATTGTGCTGGGCGCTGGGTTGGGCGGACGAGAAGCTGCTGCCGCCGCCGCACATCTTCCTCTCCAACATCGCCGAGCAGGGCAGGTACTTCAACACGGCCACGCGCTGGCAGGTCGGCCAGTCGATGACCGAGGGGCCGTCGGCCTTCGAATCGGTGCTGATCACCGGGGCCGCCACCACGGCGCGCGTGTTCGTGGGGCTGATCCTGGCCTCGGTGCTGGCGATCGGGGTCGGTGTGCTGGTCCGCTACTACCGGTTCTTCGACCGGCTGGTGCTGCCCACCATCACGCTGCTGTCGCCGGTATCGCCGATCGCCTGGCTGCCGGTCGCGATCTTCCTGTTCGGCATCGGCAATGCCCCCGCCATCTTCATGGTGGTGGTTGCGCTGTTCTTCCACATGGTGCTGGCGACCATCAACCAGATCGACACCGTCAACACCAACCTGATCAACGTGGCGCGCACCATGGGCGCCTCCAAGGCGCAGATCTATGCGCGCGTCATCGTTCCGGCCATCCTGCCGGGCATGCTCCAGGTGCTGCGCATGAACCTGTTCGGCGCCTGGATGGTCGTGCTGGTCGCGGAGTCGACGGGCGTCGGCTACGGCATGGGCCAGGTCATCATGCTGGCGCGCAACACCTTCAACCCGTCGCTGGTGTTCTTCACCATCGCCGTGATCGGCGTGCTGGGATTCACCTTCGACTGGCTGCTGCGGCTGGCGCAGCGTCGTATCCTCTACTGGTTGCCCGATACCGCGGAGAGATTGCGTGTCCTCTGAAGGCGCCCCACACTTTTCCTCGCGGGACGCCGTCGTGTGCCGCGGCGTCGGCAAGACCTGGGCGGTGGGCACCAAGCGCGCCCACAATGCCCTGACGGACATCGACCTCGATGTCGCGCCGGGCGAGTTCGTGGTGTTTCTCGGCCCCTCGGGCTGCGGCAAGAGCACGTTGCTCTACCTGATCGCGGGCCTCGAGGATGCGACCGAGGGACAGCTCTGGTCGTTCGGCGACCTGGTGGAGACGCCCTCGCCGCAACGCAGCCTGATCTTCCAGGAGACCTCGCTCTTTCCGTGGCTGACAGTGTGGGAAAACGTGAGCTTTGGGCTTTCCATTCGGGGCGCGAGCAAGGAGGAACGCCGCACCGTCGCGGCGGAAGCCCTGCAGCGGGTCGGCCTGAAGGCGGCGATGGACAAGCGGCCCGACGAACTGTCGGGCGGCATGCGCCAGAGGGTCGCCGTGGCCCGCGCGCTCGCCATGCGGCCGAAGGTCCTGCTGATGGACGAGCCCTTCGCGGCGCTGGACGTCCAGACACGCGCGCGCATGCAGGATTTCCTGCTCGACGTGTGGCGCGATTCGGGCGCCTCGGTGCTGTTCGTCACCCACCATATCGACGAGGCGGTGGCCTTGGCCGACCGGGTCGTCGTCTTCACGTCGCGGCCGGGCCGCATCAAGACCATCGTGCCGATCGACATGCCCCGGCCACGCAATCTCTTTTCGCGCGAGGCGGAGGCTCTCCGCATCCAGCTCACCGACCTGCTGCGCGACGAAGTCGACCGTGCCTTCGCCGAGCAGGAAGCGCTCACCGCCACCGCCTGAATGTTTGAAACCGACAGCAAGGAGAAGCCGATATGGCCACCAGCCTGATCCGTAGCCGCGCCGCCATCACGGGAACCAAGGACCGTTTTACCTGGAACGAGATCAAGGACGGCGCCGTCCTGCAGGAAGACGGCGTCATCGTCGAGGTCGGCACCTACGACGATCTGCATGCCAAGCATCCGACCGTGCCTGTGATCGGTACCGGCAAGGAAATCCTGCTCCCCGGCTTCGTCAACGGTCATCACCATGTCGGCCTGACGCCGGTCCAGCTCGGCTCGCCCGACATGCCGCTGGAGCTGTGGTTCATCACCCGCATGGTGATTCGCAATCTCGACCTCTATCTCGACACGCTCTACTCGGCCTTCGAGATGATCGGCTCGGGCATCACCACCGTGCAGCACATCCAGGGCTGGATGCCCGGCACCCTGCCGGATGTCGAGAAGCGCGCGACCGAGACCATCAAGGCCTACGAGGATGTGGGCATGCGGGTCAGCTACTGCTACGCGGTGCGCGACCAGAACCGTCTCGTCTACCAGGCCGACGAGGAGTTCGTGCGCAGCCTGCCGCCGGAGCTGCGGGGCCCGATGCAGCGCTGGTTCGACCGCTTCAAGATGAGCCTCGACGATGCGATGGACATGTTCAAGTCGTTCCATTCGCAGCATCACAACAAGCGCCGCGTGAAGATCCAGCTGGCGCCGGCCAATCTGCATTGGTGCTCCGACCCGGCGCTCACCAAGCTCAGCGACGCGTCGGCCAAGTACAACGTCCCGATGCACATGCACCTGCTCGAGACCGCCTACCAGAAGGAATATGCCTGGCGACGCGGCAACTGCACGGCGCTGGAATACATCGACCGCTTCGGCATGGTGAACGAGCGGCTGACCCTGGGCCACGGCGTGTGGCTGAACGAGAAGGATATCGACCGGCTGGCCGAGGCCAAGGGCTGCGTCTGCCACAACTGCTCGTCCAACTTCCGCCTGCGCTCCGGTGTCGCTGCGCTCAATCACTTCGAAAAGAAGGGCATCAACACCGCGATCGGGCTCGACGAGGCCGGCATCAATGATGACCGCGACATGCTGCAGGAGCTGAAGCTGGTCCTGCGCGCGCATCGCGTGCCGGGCATGGTCGAGGCCGACGTGCCGACCATGGCGCAGGTGCTGCGCATGGCCACCGTCGGCGGCGCGAAGACCACGCCGTTCGGCGACAGCATCGGCACGCTCGAGGTCGGCAAGGCCGCCGACATGGTGCTGATCGACTGGGACAGTGTGGCCTATCCCTATCTCGACGAGATGACGCCGACGCTCGACGCGGTGGTGCAGCGCGCCAAGCAGCAGGCCGTCACGATGACGATGTGCGACGGCGAGGTGATCTACAAAGACGGGCTCTTCACCAAGGTCGACAAGACCGCCGCCCTGAAGGCGCTGCACGACGATCTCAGCAAGGCGCTCGCCGACGACGAGGTCGAGCGCCGCAAGCTCTCGGTCGCGCTGCTGCCGCACGCCCGCAAGTTCTACGAGAACTACATGGACCCGTCGAAGCACCAGCCGTTCTACAGCCCGAGCTCGAGAGTCTGATCAAAGGCTGGGGCGCGCCACTCCAGTGGCGTGCCCCCAGCAATGAATCATACCAACAGCCAGAATTTGTGACTCTTGGGGGATTCCGGTTGGAATCGAGTTGTGATTCTCTTCTGTCTCTGCAGACGAGGAGGTCATCATGGCTCTGGAGGTCACTCGGCTAGAACTTTTGGCAT
>JBILYJ010000659.1:0-2625 GCA_044377795.1 Reyranella sp.
TGCCGCCCCGCAGGCGGTCGCCCACGAGGATCGACATGTTGGTCGCGTTGAGGCCGGGCAGGGTCTGGCTGATCGAGAGCAGCTCCACGAAGGTCACGTCGTCCAGCCAGCGCTGGCGCACGACCAGGCCGGTACGCAGATAGGCGACCACGCCGCCGCCGATGCTGGTCGCGCCCATGACCAGAAAGACCCAGAAGAGCTTTCCGAGCGACGGACGTGGAATGGAGGTTTCGGCGACGCTCATTCGTGGGCTTGCGGCGGATTGCCCTTCAGGCGGTACACCGCGCCGGTCTTGGTCGTGGTCAGCGCCAGCCAGTCCGCGGCGACCTGCTGGAGCTCCAGGAAGAAGCGCTCGCAGTGGTTCAGGGCCTTGTGCTTGATGTCGTCGGGGCCAGCGAACCGGAGCTGGAAGGCAAACTCGCCCACGAAGGCGTGGTGGTCGCCGCGGGCGCGCCACAGGCTGAGATTGGCCGTCGCCGCCGTGTGATGGCCGAAGTCGAGCAGGCAGATGTCCTGCAGCAGTTCCTCTACGATTGTCTGGTTGACGAGCGAGACGTCGTTGGGGCCGTCGCACTTGATCGATGCCAGCGTCGGGAAGATCTGCGTCAACTCCGGAAAAGACATGTTGCCGAGCGACGACATTACGATGCGCGCTGCCTGCGGGGCCTGGCTAAGGCCGAACTCCACATTGTGTGACAGGAGACGCCGGATGCCGCCGATCTTCTCCTTGAGCGGCATCACCTCGAGCTTGAACTTGATCTTGTACTTGCCGTCGATGTGCGGCCGGACGTCGAGGGCCTGGGCCTTGGCCATGTCGTCGCTGCGATACTTGAAGACGATCTCGGGATCGCCGATCGCGAAGCCGTCCTCATACGCAATACGACGGCGCACGATGAAGCTGTTATTGTAGAGATGGTAGCCACCGGTATCGAGGAACAGAACCTCGCGCACCTCGGGCCGTTGCTGGGACTTGGGTGTGTGCTGGTAGCCGACGCCGGTTGTAGCGGCGGCACGCTGGACGAGGGCGGCAAACTCCTTGAACACGTGGGCCGAGGTGAAGCGATCGGGTTTGAGGATCAGCTTGCACTGCAGATACTGGATTTCGTCGCAGCGGCGGCCGTCGGCATAGGTGGTGGCCTGACGATCCGCGAGCCATTGCGCGATCTGCCCGTCATCCTGGTGTGAATGCATTGTCTCTCCCTGTCGGTAGCGTAGCGCCGGCCTATGGCGCTGTCATCTGGGCCGATTGGGTTGCCTTGCCGTAGGTATCGACCTTGCCGTCGGTGAAGCAGACGTAATAGCGGTCGGACATCGACCAGGGCGTACGGCTCCAGAAATCCTTCAGCACGGTATAGAAGGCGCAATCCTTGCCCGGCGAATGGGTCGATGCTTCAGGCGGCCCCATGACCGCTCGGACCTGCTCGCGATCCATTCCGGCCTGGAGGCGCTCGACACTGTCGCCGTGCACGCAACTGGCCAGCAGGAGGGACGCAAGCAGACAGGGCAGATACTTCATGGCTCTCACCTGTGATTAGTAGGGTTGGGCCTCGCCGCCAACAATTGTCGTGCAGGCAACCGACTGGCGCAATTCCGAACGATGCGGTACGTCCGCAGGATGCAGGACCACCCCAGATTTGTCGCGCCGGGCCTCCCGGCTTCGCTGAGCGGCGCCACCGCCGGCATGGCCGAGACCCCGATTTCCGAAGTGGCGATGACCGTGTTTGGGGACCCGGACGTGGTGCCGCTGTGGTTCGGCGAGAGCGACCTCGTGACGCCGGACTTCGTGCGCGACGCGGCGGCCAAGGGTCTGCAGGCGGGCGAGACGTTCTATACGTGGCAGCGCGGCATCCCCGAGCTGCGGAGCGCCCTGTCGGCCTATACCGAGCGGCTCTATCGCATCAAGTGTCCGGTGGAGCGCCTCACGGTGACGACCGGCGGCATGCAGGCCATCCTGCTGACCTGCCAGCTCCTGCTGGATCCCGGCGACAATGTCGTGATCGTCTCGCCGATCTGGCCGAACATCACCTCGGCCACCAAGCTGGTGGGGGGTGTCCCGAAGTACGTGGCCCTCGACCGCACGCCGTCCGGCGGCTGGACGCTCGACCTGCAGAAGGTCTTCGACGCCGTCGACGGCCGCACGCGCGCGATCTTCGTCAACTCGCCGGGCAATCCCACGGGCTGGACGATGTCGTCGGAGGAGCAGGCGGCGCTGCTTGACTTCGCGAGGAAGCGCGGCGTCTGGATCATGGCCGACGAGGTCTATGCCCGCCTGATCTACACGAAGCGGCCCGACGGCCGGCAGGTCGCGCCGTCCTTCCTCGAACTGGCCGGGCCGGACGATCCGGTCATCGTGCTCAACAGCTTCTCCAAGCCGTGGGCGATGACGGGCTGGCGCCTGGGTTGGCTCACCCACCCCGCGGCGTTGGGCGACCAGTTCGCGAAGCTGGTCCAGATCAACACCTCGGGCGTTCCCGCCTTCCTGCAGAAGGGCGCGGTGGCCGCGCTGGAGCAGGGGGATGATTTCGTCCACGAGATGGTCGAGCGCTGCCGCGCCGGCGGCGAACTGGTGTTCCAGCGGCTCTCCGCGCTGCCGAAGGTGAAGATCACGCGGCCGGATGCGGCGTT
>JBILYJ010000660.1:0-2623 GCA_044377795.1 Reyranella sp.
CATTGAGCGCCTTGGCGACTTCATGTGCCAGGACGGTCTTGCCGGTGCCGGGCTCGCCCTTGATGAGCAGCGGACGCTGCAGCGCGATCGCCGCGTTCACCGCCACGCGCAGGTCGTCGCTGGCAACGTAGGAGTCGGTACCGGTAAATTTCATGGTGCAAAATCCAAATTTCACTGTGGTTAAGGCCACCCTAGAGGGGTGGTTTCAGACCAGCAAGGCCGCGCGAGCAGGTCAGCCGCCCGCGCGGACGATGAAATAGACCAAAGCGGCACAGGCGAGCAGGACAGACACCGCAAGGCGGCTCGATGCGAAGGCGAGCCGCGGTGCGGGCGCACCCGGCTCGACCGCCTGGTCGATGCGCTTGCGGCCGGTGATCATGGGTCCGATCAGATTGTGCCTCTTCAAGACGAGGTAGAGCACGACGGCCGCGACGTGGACCGCCACCAGGATGAGCAGCATGTTGATCCACCAGGCATGGAAATCGGTGGCCCGCTCGACCCACTTGTCGGCGACCTTGAGGGCAAGCGGCCCGTTGACCATGCCGGTGTCGGTGTCGGCGGTGAACAAGCCGGTCACGACCTGGGCCAGGACGGCGAAGATCAGGACGAGGACCATCGCCCCCCCCAGCGGATTGTGCCCGACGTCGCGCGGACCTTCCTTGCGGAAGAAGTGTGCGACATGGGTGAATGCCGCCGCCGGGCCCTTGAGGAAGCTGGAGAAGCGCGCGGTGGTGCTGCCGACGAAGCCCCAGGCGAGGCGGAAGAGCAGCAGGGTCAGGATGGCGTAACCCGACCAGAAATGAAGCTGCATCCAGTCGCCGCCGGCCCGTCCGCTGAAGTACGAGGTCGCCATCAGGGCAACGAGCACCCAGTGGAACAGACGGACGGGTACGTCCCAGACGAGGATCTTGTCGTTCTTGCCGGCCATCGGTCATCATCTCCTTTCGAGGGCCCAGAATAGTCGAGTCACCATGGCTGTAGGCAAGGACCAGGCCGAGGGCACCACACGCAGTCGTGATGGATCGTGGGCCGCCTGCCCGTTCGCTTTCCGCGCCAACCTCTGCAACATAGGCGTCGTCGGCGAGGTATAAACTGCCCGTCGACCGTGAGAAGCAAAGGGGATGGGCCTATGAGGAAGACTTTGGTGGTGGCGTTGGTCGGCGCGTTGGCGGCCGGTGCAATGGTGGGCGGCGCGACGATCGCGATGGCCCAGGGCGACGTGATCGCCCAGCGCAAGGACAATCGCAAGCAGAGCGCCGCCGCGATGCGCGCCATCAAGGCGATCGTCGATGCCAAGGGCCCGACCGCCCCAGCCGTCGAGCAGGCCGCAAAGCTCAAGATGCTCGAAGCGTCTTTTCTGAAGATGTTTCCGGCCGGCTCCGACAAGGGCGAGACCCGCGCGCTTCCGGCCATTTGGACCGACTGGGCGGGCTTCGAAGCCGCCAGCAAGGCGGCGGACGCGGCTTATGACAAGCTCGCGGTGGCGGCCGGTTCGGGCAATGCCGAGGCGCTTGCGACAGCCTTTGCCGATACCGGCAAGACCTGCGGCGCCTGCCATCAGAAGTTCCAGGCGAAGGCCAACTAGCCTACCCGCCCTGACCGACATGAGGGGAGACGGGCATCCGTCTCCCTTTCATTGTCTCAGGCCGCTGCCGACGACGGCCCCGTTCCGGTCAGGGCCTGTTGCACGGTCGCTTCGGCACTGAAGCGCCAGGCCCGCGACGCGCGCATCGGCGACAGACGCTGTCGCTCGCGCATGTTCATCCAGCTATCGAGACCGAAGGTCCGATCGAGCGAATCGAGCGCGTGAACGCGCGCGACCGGATCGAGCGCGTCGAGTTCAAGGGCAAACCACTCGGCAATTCGCTCGCGCAGAATGCCCCGCAGATGCGCCAGACCGGCACCAACGGCCGGCGCCGAGCGTCGGACGCGTTCCGCGAAGTGCCAGACCGGCAGCCATTCCTCGAAGAGTTGAGCGCGGTCTGAAACCAGAAGCGCAATGCGGCTGGCAAGCGGTGCCGCGCTGTCCACCTTCCGGTCCGGTCCGAAGGCGCGACTCACGGCAAGTTCGAAGGCAGCGGCATAGAGATCAGACAGGCGGATGAAATGCTGGAAGAGGGTCCGACTCGGGAGGCCGGCGATGGTTGCAATGGCACCGGACGTCGGCTCGGCATCGCCCGCCTGGATGAGATCCAGGGTTGTCCGGATGAGGGATTGACGAACTCGCTGGCTCTGCACGATGCGCTCGTCCCGTGAGCGCGACACATCAACCGCGAATCCGACAATCTTCATTGGAACCCAACAGAAAGAGAATTTCTCCAGTCGATCGACTCTAGCATTCGCCGATTTCTGCGTAACGTGCAAAAATGCATATCACGATGATTAATACCCCCGCAATCATTGCATTTTTTATGCTCTAGATAGGCATTTTTGGGTGATCTGATTTTGCAGATGTTCAGCAATAATCATCGCCCCGCAGGGCACGCCGGCATTTCTCTGCAGATTTCAAAGAGATGATCGTGAAACTCGAAAATACGAAAGGCCGATCGCTTGGGGACGACCGGCCTTCCTTATAAGCCCGCCTGGGTGTGGGGTAATCGAAGCCTTGGGGTGTGTGGGAAGG
>JBILYJ010000153.1:0-10167 GCA_044377795.1 Reyranella sp.
GGTCGGGGGCGCGGCCTGATGGGCGCATTTATTTCTCCTGAGGGGCGGGCGGCCGGTGTAGCGCCCGAACGTTGGCGAATCCAGCCACGATCCCTTGTTTCGAGGCCGGCGTTCGGTCCGGCGTTCATTGACCACCCTGCTCACACTACCTACATTTTTCCCATGGCGATCCACCGCATCGGCATGCCCGGGGGTGCCCATGCCGACACCCCGACAGGTCAGCGAGCCGCTTCCGTGGCGGAATTGAACGAGCGCGCGCGCGAGGTGCTGCGCCATGTCGTGGAAGGCTATGTCGAGACCGGGGAGCCGGTGGGCTCGCGCGCGCTCACCCGCAAGCTCACCGAGACGCTGTCGCCCGCCACCATCCGCAACATCATGGCCGACCTCCAGGATGCCGGCCTGCTCTACGCGCCGCACACCTCGGCCGGGCGGTTACCGACCGACGCCGGGCTAAAACTGTTCGTGAACGGCCTGCTCGAGGTCGGCAACGTCTCCGAGGAGGAGCGCGAGTCGATCGAGGCGCGCTGTGCCCCCTCCGGCCGAAGCGTCACCGAGGCGCTGGAGCAGGCGACCGCGATGCTGTCGGGCCTGTCGCGCTGCGCCGGCCTCGTGATGGCGCCGAAGACCGAGCAGCCGCTGAAGCACATCGAGTTCGTCAATCTCGGCCCCGGCCGCGCACTGGTCGTCACGGTCACGCAATCGGGCCATGTCGAGAACCGCGTCATCGACACGCCGATCGGCATGCCGCCGTCGGCGCTGATCGAGGCCAGCAACTATCTCAACGCGCGGCTCAGCGGCCGCACCTTCGACGAGGCGCGGCGGCTGATCCTGGAAGACATCAAGCTGAAGCGCGCCGAGCTGAACGACCTCACTGCGCGCGTGATCGAATCGGGTCTGGCGACCTGGTCCGGCGAGCCCGGCGGCGGCGCCCTGATCGTGCGCGGCCAGGCGCGCCTGCTCGAGGACATCACGGCGATCGAGGATCTGGAGCGCGTGCGCATCCTGTTCGATGCGCTGGAGCGCGGGGAGAGCTTCGTGCGCCTGCTCGAACTCGCCAACACCGCGTCGGGCGTTCAGATCTTCATCGGTGCCGACAACCCGCTGTTCGCCAACACCGGCTGCTCGATGGTGGTGGCGCCATTCCGCGATTCGCAGGAGCGCATCCTGGGCGCCATCGGCGTGATCGGCCCGACCCGCCTCAACTACGCGCGCATCATTCCCCTGGTCGACTACACCGCCCGCGCCATCGGGCGGATGGTGAGTTAGGGCGCGTCGAGACGCGCCCGCGGGCGGCAGCGCCTTCTCGCGTTTTCGCCGACTTCGGCGAAAACGCTGTGCCGCGGAAGCCCGCACCGTAGTTGCGAGTAGGAGGTACTCCTACCAATCCTTCTCGTCGAAATCCTCGAACTGCTTCAGGCGCTCGTCCTCTCCCGAGGGGGCCTGCGCCTCTTCATTGGCGGCATGTGAGAGAATCCGCAGGCGGGTGTCGCGGGTGAGCAGCGGCAACAGCTCCAGGAGGTCGTTGCGGGCAAAGGCCACGCAACCCTGCGTCCCTGCGTAGTCGTCGCGCGCGATGTGGAGGAAGATGGCGCTGCCCCATTCGCCCTCCGGCGGATCGTCGTTGTAGCCGACGACCACGACGAGATCGTACAGCCCGTCCTCGCGCCACATCTTCTCGGCGCCCCACTCGTTGGGGATATGGACCAGCTTGTTGTAGCTGGGCGAGCGCGGGTCGTCGCACCAGCCGTCGTGCTTGCTGATCGGCCGCGCCGGCAAGGCGACCTTTGGCAGGACCACCAGGTCGTTGCGGTAATAGATGCGGCGCAGGGGGAATTCGCCGACCGGCGTGGCGGCGTCGCCCTCGACCTTGTCTTCGCGGATGCCGCCTGCACCCACGGTGCAACGCCAGCGTCGTTCGCCCAGGGTGGCCCACCCCAGCGACCCCTCGGCCGTATCGGCCTGTACGATCAGGACAGTCTCGTCGGTCATTGCCCAGTACTCCGGTGCCCTTCATAAAGGCACGCTCTTGAGGGAGAAAGCGATGGCTTATGTCGTAACGCCGCCAGCGACCGTCGGCGTGCCGGTCCACGGAACCGGCGACCTGTTCCCGGTGCGCCGGATCTTCTGCGTCGGCCGCAACTACGCCGCCCACGCCCGCGAGATGGGACACGATCCCGACCGCGAGCCGCCCTTCTTCTTCACCAAGCCGGCCGACGCGATCGTGATCTGCGCCGACCCGAAGAACCCGACCAAGGTCGCCTATCCCCCTGCTACCAAGAACCTGCACCACGAGATGGAGCTGGTCGTGGCGATGAAGTCGGGTGGTGCGAACATCCCGGTCGAAAAGGCGCTGGAGCATGTGTACGGCTACGGCGTCGGCCTCGACATGACGCGTCGCGATCTGCAGAACCAGGCCAAGGACATGGGCCGCCCCTGGGACATGGGCAAGGGCTTCGACCAGTCCGCCCCGATCGGCGAGATCTATCCGGCCGCCAAGATCGGCCATCCCGCCAAGGGCACCATCCAGCTCGACGTGAACGGCAAGACCCGCCAGAAGTCGGACCTCAACGCGCTGATCTGGAGCGTGCCCGAGACGATTTCCTATCTGTCGGGCCTCGTCGAGCTGGCCGCCGGCGACCTGATCTACACCGGCACGCCCGACGGCGTGGCCGCGGTGGTGAAAGGCGATACGCTGTCCGGCTTCGTCGACGGCTGCGGCACGGTCACGTGCACGCTGGTGTGATCACTTCCTCCGTCGTCCTGAGCGAAGCGCCGTAGGCGCGCAGTCGAAGGACCTTTTTTCCGATCGAGGAAAAGAGGTCTCTCCACTACGCGCCTGCGGCGCTCCGGTCGAGACGACGGGGTCTTTCAAAGTTGCTGCGCTCTAAAAGTGTCGCACTGACGCGGATCGCCGGTGTCGAGCCCCTTGCGGAACCAGCGCGCGCGCTGCGCGCTGGTGCCGTGGGTGAAGCTGTCGGGCACGATCCGGCCCTGGCTCTGCTTCTGCAGCGCGTCGTCGCCGATCGCGCTCGCCGCCGCCAGCGCCTGGTCCACGTCCTTGTCGTCGATCATCCGGCCGCCGCGCTGCCTGTCGGCGCGGTTGGCCCAGACACCGGCGAAGCAGTCGGCCTGGAGCTCGGTGCGCACCGACAGCGCATTGGCGTCGCGCTTGCTCATGCTCTGCTGCATCTGCTGCACCTTGGCCGAGATGCCGAGCAGGTTCTGGACGTGATGGCCGATCTCGTGGGCGATCACATAGGCCTGCGGGAACTGGCCGGGTGCCTTGAAGCGACGCGCCAGCTCGTCGAAGAAGCCGAGGTCGAGATAGACCCGCTGGTCGGCCGGACAATAGAACGGCCCCATCGCCGCCTGGCCGACCCCGCACTCGGTCCGCGTGGCATCGCGGAACAACACCAGCTTGGGATCGCGATACTGACGACCCATGTCGCGGAAGATGTCCTGCCAGACATCCTCCGTGCTCTTCAGCACGCGCGACACGAACTGGGTGTCTGCATCGCCGGCCGGCGCCTGCGTGCCCGGCGTACGGCTGGCCGAGGAGGGCGCCGGCGCGTAGCTCGAGGTGCCGCCGCCGCCGCCCGCGATGTCGCTCAGGATGGCGCCGGGATCGGCGCCCATGATCAGGGCGATGACGACGAAGGCCACCAGGCCGAAGCCGCCCTTGAACAGGCCGCCGCCTCCGCCCATCGGAATGGGAAAGCCGCCGCCGCCTATTCCCCCACCGCCGATCCCGCCGTCGCTGCGGCGGTCCTCGATATTGCTGCTCTGGTCGCCATCCATCTGCATGGCTAGGTCTCCTTGGCCGAGATCTCCCCGGCGAGATCGTCTCCGGATCGTCTATAATGCCCGGCAATGAGTCTCACCATTGCGACCTGGAACATAAACTCGGTCCGGCTGCGGATCGGAAACGTCGAACGGTACCTGAAGTTGCGCCAGCCCGATGTGCTGTGCCTGCAGGAGACCAAGTGTCCGGACGAGTTCTTCCCGCACGAGGCCTTCGAGCGCATGGGCTACACCCATCGCTTCGTGCAGGGCATGAAGGCCTATAACGGCGTGGCGATCCTGTCGAAGGTGCCGTTCGCCGCCGGCACCATCCATCATCGCTGCGGCAAGGAGGATTGCCGGCACGTCGAGGTCGCGCTCGACGTCGGCTCCGACCCGATCCTGCTCGACAATCTCTATATCCCGGCCGGGGGCGACATTCCCGATCCCGACCTCAACGTGAAGTTCGCGCACAAGCTCGATTTCTATCGCGAGATGGCGGCCTGGTATGCCGCGCGCAAGCCCGGACCGCGCGCCCGCAAAGGCCTGCGCCGGATCACCGTGGGCGACCTCAACGTGGCACCCCTGGAACACGATGTGTGGAACCACAAGCAGCTCCTGAAGATCGTCTCCCACACACCGGTCGAAGTGGAATTGTTCGAAAAGCTCCAGGCCTCGCTCGACTGGATCGACGTGCCGCGCAAGTTCGTGGCCCCCGATCAGAAGCTGTATTCGTGGTGGAGCTATCGCAACACCGACTGGCGCGTTTCCAACCGCGGCCGGCGGCTCGACCACATCCTGGCGAGCCCCGCCCTTGCCGGTGCGATCCGCAGTCATCACATCGACGTCGATCTACGCGATTGGGAAAAGGCATCGGACCACGTGCCGGTGTCGGCCACGTTTGAAGTCTAGGGGGAGCCCGCCATGCTGCAAATCATCGTCACCATCCTCATCGGCTTCGTCGTGGGTCTCCTGGCCCGCTGGATCGGTCCCGGCGTCCAGATCCAGGGCTTCTGGATTACCGTCCTGATCGGTGTCGTGGGCTCGGTGATCGCGACCTACGGCGGTCAGGCGCTCGGCCTCTACCGTGCCGGCCGCCCGGCTGGCTTCATCGGTTCAGTGATCGGCGCGATCGTCCTGCTGGCTCTTGTCCAGCTCTTCGGCAGATGAGCCGCTAACTCACGCGATAGAGAAAGTACCGGTCCTTCGGCACACCCGGAGGCTCGGGCAGGCGCTGCCAGCGCGCGACGTCGAGCGCCTGGTTGGCCAGCACATAGCCGCCCGACACGGCGAGCCGGTCGAGTGCCGGGCCCAGCCACTTGCCCATCTCGACATTGGCCTGGTGGTCGCCGGTGCCGAGATCGGTGTGGATCAGCGCCGCCGTTGCGCCGAGCTTTCGTGCGGCTTCGTCGATCGTCCGGTCGGCATCGCCGAGGAAAAGCCGGTCGTCGGGCGGGACGCAGTCGGGATGGGCCGCCACCTTGCGCTCGAACACATAGATGTCGCGCCCTGGAAACAGCTCGCGCAGATGGTCGTAGGTGCGGCCGTTGCCCAGGCCGACTTCGAGGATGGGACCCGGCACGGCGTCGAGGGCGGGCTTCAGGAAATTCAGGCAGTCGCGCTGCGCCTGCATGCGCGCGATGAAGCTGTCGAGACGACTCATGACGATGCGATGACTCTCACGGGCGATCAGCCGGCCTTGGTGGCGGCGCGAAGTTTCTGGTTGGTGTCCTCGAGCCGGTGCGCCAGCTCGCGCATGATCTCGATCGCCATCTCCGGGAACTCCGCGACCAGGCGATAGAACATGTCCTTGGTGATCTTGAGCGTGGCGAGCGGCTCCTTGGCCTTGATGGTCGCGGTGCGCGGCACGTCGCACAGGATGGCGATCTCGCCGAAGAAGCTGTTGCGCTTCATCTCGGCCACCGAGATCTGGCCGCTCGGCGTGTCGATCAGCACGTCGGCCGTGCCGCCCAGGATCACGTACATCGTGTCGCCGGGATCGCCCTGGCGACAGACTTCCTGGCCGACGCCGAAGTTCACCCGCTCGCTGGTGAAGGCCAGCAGCTTCAGCCTCGCCTGCTCGACCTTCGAGAAGATCGGCACACCCTTCAGCAGCTCCACCTCTTCGTTGAGGTTCATCGCGTCCTCCTCGATGCGCCCTACGCCGACGCCATCAGCTCGGTATAGAGCCCGCCTTTTGCCGCCAGCTCCGACGGCGATCCCTGGGCGACCACGCGGCCACCCTGCATAACGACGATCTGATCGAACGGCTCGGCCTGGCTGGGCCGGTTGGCGATCCAGAACACACCGCTGTGCCGCTCGGAAGCGTCGGCCAGAATGTTGTCGCGAATGCGGTCCTGGGTGCGACCGTCGAACATGGCCACCGCTTCGTTGACGACCACGAGCTGCGGCCTCTTGATCAGGGCGCGGGCGATTCCGAGCTTCTGCCGCTGGCTCGCCGGCAATCTCTTGCCGCCGACGCCGACATTGTACTCCAGGCCGACCTCGATCACCGAATCGCGCAGGCCGAGTTCGTCGAACACCTGGGCGATCAGGGTGCCGATGCGCTCGCCGGCCTGCGCCTGGCCGTAGACCAGGCGGCCGAACAGGATGTTGTCCTGCAGGGTGGCTGCGCTGTTGTAGCGTTCGAAATCGTAGAACTCGACGGCGTCGCGCAGGTTGGCCGGCAGGCCCTCGGCGAAGGCGCGGCGGGCGCCCAGGATCCGCTCCTCCATGGCCGCGTCGATCAGGCCGAGGCGATGGCGCGCTTCGATGTAGCGGAACGGCAGCGTCATCAGGCGGATGCGGTCGGCCTCGGGCACCGCCTCGATGCCCTTGCCGCCGAGACGTTGCAGCA
Source organism: Reyranella sp. (assembly GCA_044377795.1). GTDB lineage: Bacteria > Pseudomonadota > Alphaproteobacteria > Reyranellales > Reyranellaceae > Reyranella. Next base: position 6,638 of record JBILYJ010000153.1, read on the forward strand.
GCAGGCGGACGTTCGGCAGCTCGTCGGCCGAGATGAAGCTGTACTGCTCGAACAACGGATTGTCGGGCGACAGTCCGGAGAACAGCTCGACCATGGTCTCGGCGATGCTGAGACCCATGCGCTGCAGTTCGACGTCGAGTCCGGTCTTCTGCAGGACCGACATCACGTAGGGATCGGTCGCGAGATTGTCGCCATCGAACTGCTTGCCCAGTGCCGTGCCGAACAGCAGGTTTTCGGCCACCGACAGGTTCTTGTTGTAGTGGTCGTCGTTGAACGGCTCGACCAGGCCGGCATAGGTGCCGTCCTGGAGATGCTCGTGCAGCGTATGCCGCGCCTTCAGGATCTTCTCGGCCAGGTCGGGCCGCAGCGCTGCGTCGACGGTGCCGCGCAGGCCCAGCGAATAGATGTCCTCGTCGAGGTCGACCTGCTTCAGCACCCGCACCATGCAGGGCAGCAGGTCGGCCGGGCCGGTGGCGCCGGCCAGCTCATAGTCGACCCAGTCGGCATTGGGGTCGAACGCCGGATTGCCGGCGCGCTCGGACTCCTTCCAGAAGACCTCCCGTATCGCCTGGGTGGCCTCGTCGTAGACCGCCGGCACCACGGGGCGCAGCTTCAGGCCGAACAGCAGGTTGTCTCGGACCGTCAGGGGGAAGAGGTAGGTGTCCTGCCCGACATAGGCCAGCCGAGCGCCGATGACATACTCGGGCAGCTGGAAGAAATCCTTGCCGTCGATGCGGACCGAGCCGCTGGCCGGCAGGGTCTGGCGCGCCAGCACCTGGCCCAGCACGTCCTTGCCCGACCCGGAGCCGCCGATCACCGCCACGCGACTGCTGGTCTGCAAGGTGAGCGAGAGGCTGTCGAGCTGCTTGATGCGGCCGTCCTCGGTCACGACGACTCCGGCCAGGGCCAGCTCCTTGCCGAGTGGCGGCGGCGGCCCGTCGGGAATCGCCTGCAGCTCCGGCGGCATCATGCCCTCGGGCTGGAACTGGTCGATCACCTGCTCGTACTTGATCTGCACGTCCTGGCGCTGCTGGTCCCAGTCGATCAGCTCCTTGATCGGCGACGGCAGGTCCTTGTAGGCGAGCAGCACGCCGACCACGGCGCCGACGTCCATCTGGCCGGTGATCGCGAAGTAGCCGCCCACCAGGTAGATGGCGAAAGGCGTCGCCTGCGACAGGATATTGTTCCAGAACTTGGCGACGAACTTCTTCTGGTAGAGGTCGAAGCGGATCTTGAAGATGCGGCCCAGCCGCTCGGAAATATCGGCGCGTTCGTAGTTGGCGGCGCCGTGGATGTGGATCTCATGCACGCCGTCGGCGGTCTCGGCGATGCGGCCCGCGAGCTGGCGGGCCGAGATCTGCCGCAAGCGGCCCAGCACCAGGACGGGCTTGCGCAGCCGCGGGATGATTGCCATCTGCACGGCCAGCAGGACGACCACGATGATCCCGAGCAGCCAGTTCTGCATCATGATGAAGATGATGGCGGTCAGCGCCTGGCCGCCCAGGAACATCGGCTGCACGAAGGCGTCGCCGATGAAGCCGCCGAGCGGCTCGACCTCGTCCTTCACCATGGTGGCGAGCTCGGCCTGCTTGACCTTGCGGAAGTGGGCCGGCGGGAAGCGCAGGATACGGTCGTAGAGTTCGTAGCGCAGGCGGCGCAGCATGCGCTCGCCCATGCGGCCCTTCTGGGTGTTGATCGTCTTCTTGAACAGGCCGTTGACGACGACGGCCCCCAGGAACACGAAGCTCATCACCACGAGATACTGGAGCTGGTCGACCTGGAAGCCGTCGAAGAAGCGGATGACCCTTCCCGGGAAGATGGCGGAGAGGTCCAGCTCCCAGACCAGGAAGGGGATGGTCTTGCTGTCCTTGAACGCGTTGCCCTGGATGCCGTTGTTGATGACCGATTTCGGCACCGTCAGCGACATGAAGTAGAAAACCTGGGCCAGGACCACCAGCAGCAGGATCACGACCTGTTCAGGCCGGCTGTGCCGCCAGATGTAGGAGAAGAGACTGCGTTCCATGAATCCTGCGTCGCCGCGGTCGCGCCTCCCCCTATAGGCGATCAGTGCCTTGATTACATTAGATATTTGCCGGGTTGCCGCACCCGGGTTCGCGGCACCCCCGGCTTGTGGCATAGTCATCCCGTCGTTCACCGGTCGGGGCAGTAGCCGCTTCGGCGAGGGAGAGGCCCATGCCCACCAGCACCCGGTCCAAGCGCGTACTGCTCTACAGCCACGATTCCTTCGGCCTCGGCCATGTGAGTCGCTGCCGCACGATCGCCAATGCCATCGTCGAGGCCGACCAGTCCGTGTCGGTGCTCATCCTGTCCGGCTCGCCCGTCGTCGGTTCGTATGAATTCCGCTCGGGCGTCGACTTCGTGCGCATCCCCGGTGTCGTGAAGATCGAGACCGGCGAATACGACTCGGCCAATCTGCGCATGAACGTCGAGCACACGCTCGAAATGCGCACACGGATCATCCGCGATACGGCCGACATCTTCCGCCCCGACCTGTTCATCGTCGACAAGGAGCCGCTTGGGCTGCGCGGCGAGGTCGGTCCCGCCCTGCGGCTGCTCAAGGATCGCGGCACGCCGCTGGTCCTCGGTCTGCGCGACGTGATGGACGATCCCGCCCAGCTGGCCAAGGAGTGGGAACGCAAGAACGTCGTGCCGGCGCTGCGCGATCTCTACGACGAGATCTGGGTCTACGGCCTGCCGCAGATCAACAAGCCCCTGACCGGCATCGACGTGCCGCCCTCGGTACGCCACAAGATGGTCTATACGGGCTATCTGCGGCGCGAATTGCCACTGCATGGCGACGTGCCGCACGAGATGGAGGAGATCGACGGTCCCTTCATCCTGGTGACGCCGGGCGGCGGTGGCGACGGTGTCGAGCTGGTCGACTGGGTGCTTGCCGCCTACGAGACCGACCCGAACATTCCCTATGGGGCGGTCATCGTGTTCGGCCCGTTCATGCCGGCCACGGCGCGCGAAGCCTTCAAGGAACGCGCCGCGAAGTTCCCGAACATCCGGACGCTGACCTTCACGAACAACCTCGGCGCCCTGATGCAGCGCGCCGCCGGTGTCGTCGCCATGGGCGGCTACAACACGTTCTGCGAGATCCTTTCTTTCGACAAGCGGGCGATCATCGTGCCCCGCACGCATCCACGCCTGGAGCAGTTCATCCGCGCCCGTGCCGCGCGCAACATCGGCCTGATCGAGATGCTGGATCCCGATCGCGGCCGCGAGCCGCAGACGATGGCCACGGCCCTGCGCCACCTGCCGCAGCAGGGCCTGCCGAGTGACGTCGTGGTGCCGGGTCTGCTCGACGGGCTGCGCAGCGTGTGGCGGCTGGTCTCCAAGCAGCTTTCCAATCCGCATCGCGGCCCGGCGTCGCTCGGAGTCGCCGAGTCGCCCGGTGCGAACGCGGCCGGCGAGCTCGCCTCGGCGGACCTGACCCCCTTGCCGGAACGCCACCGCAGCTGATTTCCGGAAGGCGAATGTCGAACGAACAGAACGGGCCCAAAGTC
>JBILYJ010000154.1:0-10136 GCA_044377795.1 Reyranella sp.
GCCGTCACCGGAGAAACCCATGTCGCTCGCCGAGCAGGCCATCCCGTCGGGGAGGCCGCCATCGCCGTTCTACACCGAGGAGCATGAGGCGTTCCGGAGCACCGTCCGGCGCTTCGTCGAGCGCGAACTCATGCCCCATGTCGACCAGTGGGACGAGGCCGAGGAATTCCCGCGCGAACTCTACCGCAAGGCCTCGGCCGCGGGGCTGTTGCAACTCGGTTTTCCCGAGGAATATGGCGGCGTCCCCACCGACCCCTTCTTCGGCATCGTCAAGGCAGAGGAGATGGCGCGCCACGGCAGCGGTGGGCTCAACGCCAGCCTGAACAGCCATACGATCGGTTCGCCGCCGATCGCGGCACTCGGGCCGGAATGGATGAAGCGCAAGGTGCTGCCCGAGGTCCTGGCGGGCGAGAAGATCAGCGCGCTGGCCATCACCGAGCCCAGCGGCGGCTCCGACGTCGCCAACCTCAAGACCACGGCGCGGCGCGAGGGCGACCACTATGTGGTGAACGGCTCCAAGATGTTCATCACCTCGGGCATGCGCGCCGACTATTACACGGTCGCGGTCCGCACCGGCGGACCGGGGGCGGGCGGCGTCTCGCTGCTGCTGATCGAGCGCGACCGGGAAGGCTTCGCGCGCACCAAGCTGAAGAAGATGGGCTGGTGGGCTTCGGACACGGCGCAGCTCTTCTTCGACAATGTGAAAGTGCCGGTCGAGAACCTGATCGGCGAGGAGAATCGCGGCTTCATCGGCATCATGCTCAATTTCAACTCGGAGCGGCTGGGCATGGCGGCCGGCGCCTGCGGCTATGCCAAGGTCTGCTTCGACGAGGCGATCGCCTATGCCCGCGAGCGCCACACCTTCGGCAAGCCGCTGATCGCCAACCAGGTGGTGCGCCACCGGCTCGTCGACATGGCGATGCGCATCAATGCAGCCAAGTCGACGCTTGAGCTGCTGGCGTATCGGGTCGGCCAGGGCGAGAAGCCGGTCGCCGAGATCTGCATGCTGAAGAACCTCGCGACCTCGACCATGGAATTCTGCGCCAACGAGGCGATGCAGATCTTCGGCGGCGCTGGCTACCTGCGCGGCGCCAAGGTGGAACGCATCTATCGCGAGACCAAGGTCATGTCGATCGGCGGCGGCTCGACCGAGATCATGAAGGATCTCGCCGCCCGCCAGATGGGGTTCTAGATGGAAAAGGACCCGCGCATCGCGGTTTTCCAGCAATGGTTCTCCGACAATATCCCGCACAACAAGGCGCTGGGCCTGAAGGTGATCGGCGCCTCGCGCGGCTTCGCCTCGATGCAGCTCGACTGGCGGGAGGAGCTGGTCGGCAATCCCGAGACCGGCGTGCTGGCGGGCGGTCCGCTGACCGCCATGCTCGATGGCTGCTGCGGCATGTCGGTGGCCACCATGCTGAAGGCGCCGGAGCCCTTCGCAACGCTCGACCTGCGCATCGACTATGTACGTCCGGCGGAGCCCGGCAAGCCGGTGATCGCCGAGGCCGAGTGCTATCGCATCACGCGCTCGGTCGCCTTCACCCGCGCCTTCGCCCATCACGGCGATCCAAAGGACCCGATCGCGGCGGCCGCGGGCACCTTCATGCTGGGCACCAAGGGCAAGCCGACCCGTCCGCCGCTGGCGGACAAGCCATGAGCGCGCTCCTCGAACGCCTCGCCGAGGCGCGCAAGGAGGGCAACGTCGCCCGCCTGGCCGAGGCCATCCCCTATGCGCGCTGGATGCAGATCGCGCCGGAGAACACGACCGGCGAGCTGCTGACCCGCATGCGCTTTCACCCGGAGCTGATCGGCAACACCTTCCTGCCGGCGATCCATGGCGGCACCCTGGGCGCCATGCTGGAGATGGCGGCGATCTTCCATCTCCTGTGGGAGACGGAAACCGGGGCGGTGCCGAAGATCGTCAACATCACGGTCGACTACCTGCGCTCGGCGCGGCCGGTCGACGTGATCGCCTGCGCCAAGGTGACCAAGCAGGGAAGGCGCATGGTCAATGTCTTCGCCGAAGCCTGGCAGGAAGACCGGTCGCGTCCTGTTGCCACCGCCAACGCCCACTTCCTCGTCAAGTCCGACGCCGACGCCCCGCCATCGCTTTAGCGCGTCACCTCAGAGGATTGCTCAGGTCCACACCGTACTGCCTGGCATTCTGCGCCATGTAGTGATCGCGGCCGTGAACGGGCTCGCCGCGGACGGCGGCGTCGACCATGTCGACGAAGGTGTGCCAGCCCATGGCGTTCAGCTTCACGAACGATTCCAGGACCGGAAGGTGCTCGAGCGTCAGCAGGGTGCCCTCGACCGAAGCGGCCAGCGTCAGGATGACGTACGATTCGGGGTAGGGCGAGGTCGCGTCACCCGGATTGTACACGTTCCATGTGTAGGCGAGGCGGCCCGGCGGCTGCCATTGCGTGACGACGCCCCGAATGTGGCCACCCATCAGCGATACGGCGCCGCCCACCCTCGGTTCGATGCTGCCGTCGCCGTACCAGCCGGGCAGGCGGCCGGTGTCGGCCAGGAAACTCCACGCCTGGGCGGGCGGGCCGGGAAGATGCCGCTCGAAGCGCACCATATGCGCATGGGTGAATTGCGCGCCGTCGCTCATGGACTTTCCCGCCTCTTGCCTTAAAGAAAACGCCGCACATGGATTACGAATCCTTCAAGACCCCGGCCGACGACGTCGTTCGTGACGATGCCAGCTTCGAGGCCTATCGGCTCCCAGGCGACTTGATCGATTCACAACACCCGATAATCGTGGCCTATGCAAGGCGCGTGGCCGGCGAGGGCAGTGACCGGGAGAAGGCGCTGCGCCTTTACTACGCCGTGCGCGACGATCTGCGCTACGATCCCTACAACACGCCGATGAAGCGCGAGGCCTATCGCGCCAGCACCACCCTCGCGGCGGGGCACGGCTATTGCGTGAACAAGGCCGGCCTCATGGCCGCGGTCTGCCGTGCGGTGGGCATTCCGGCCCGGCTGGGCTATGCCGACGTCCGCAACCACATGACGACACAGCGACTGTCCGAGCTGATGGGCAGCGACGTCTTCTACTACCACGGCTACACCGACGTCTGGCTGGACGGGCGCTGGGTCAAGGCGACGCCGGCCTTCAACCGCGAACTCACCGACAAGTTCGGCCTGAAGCCTCTGGATTGGGATGCGGTGGGCGATTCGATCTACCACCCGTTCGATCTCAGCGGCCGGCGGCACATGGAGTATCTCGCCTACCGGGGCGTCTTTGCCGACATCCCGTTCGACGAGATTCGCGGCGCCTTCCGCCACTACTACCCGCGCCTGTCGAAGACGCAGGAGGAGATGGCGCTGGGCGGCGATTTCGGCGCGGAGGGTGCCGCAGAGGCGACCACCGGGGCCAAGACCAAGTGAACCTGACGCCGCGGTCGCCCGCCTACATCGCGCTTCTGGTGGCGCTGGGCAGTTTCGGCCCGCTTACCATGAGCATCTATACGCCGGTCATGCCGTCGGTCGGCCATGAACTGCTGGCGACGCCGGAAAACGTGAAGCTGACGCTGACCACCTACATGCTGGGCTTTGCGGTCGGGCAGCTCTTCTACGGCCCGCTCAGCGACCGCTACGGGCGCCGGCCGGTGCTGTTGGGCGGCCTGCTGTTCTTTACGATCACCAGCTTCGCCTGCGCCTTTGCGCCCTCGATCGGTGGGCTGATCGGGTTGCGCGTCCTGCAGGGTCTGGGGGCGGCCTCGGGATCGGTGCTGGGCCGCGCCCTGACGCGCGACGCCTACACGTTCAAGGAGATGCCGCTGGTCATGAGCTGGATATCGCTCGGCCAGAACATCGCGCCGTCGCTGGCGCCGACGATCGGCGGCTTCCTCGGCGAATGGTCGAGCTGGCGGGCGACCTTCTGGTTCGTGGGCGGCTTTGGCACCATCCTGTTCCTGGTGACGCTGGCGGGCCTGCGCGAGACCAACAAGTTCCGCAGCGACCGGATCGACCTGTCGAGCCTGTTGCGCGGCTCGGGCGAAATGCTGCGCGATCGCCGGTTCCTGGGCCACATCCTCCCCCTGGGCTTCGCCTTCGCGCTGAACTTCGGGATGCTGGCCGGCGTGCCCTTCGTTCTACAGGAGACCATGGGCTTCAGCCCGCGCGAGTTCGGCCTGATCGTGCTGCTCTCGGTCGGCGGCTTCACGCTCGGCACCTTCGTGAACAACCGTCTGGTCGGCCGCGTCGCGCCGGTGGACATCATCATGTTCTCGGGCTGGTTTCACGTGGCGGCATTGGTCGGCATGGCAGCCCTTTCGCTCTCCGGCATCGTCACCTGGTGGGCCATCGTCGGCCCGCACATGCTTTTGAGCTTCGGGACGGGCATGATCGTGGCCAACGCCAATGCCGGCGCGGTCGGCCTCTATCCGCGCCTCGCCGGCACGGCCTCGTCGCTGGCCGGCCTCGCGCAGATGGGCATGGGCGCCATGGGTACGATCGCGGTCGCGGCCCTGACCGTGGTCGGCAGCCGCTATGTCGCGATGCCGATGGTGATCGGGCTCGCGCCGTTCGCGGTCGCGACGGTGCTGAGTGCCCGACTGTTGCGCGGTGAGCCGCGCGCCCCGAAACTGGATGATTAGAAGAGGGAGAGAGAAGTCGATGACGAACATGCTGAAGGACAAGGTCGTGCTGGTGACCGGCGCGGGCGGCGGCATCGGCCGCGAGATGGCGCTGCTGGCGGCCAAGGAAGGCGCCAAGGTCGTTGTCAACGATCTCGGCGGCGCGGTCGACGGCGAGGGCAGCGGCAGCGCGACGGCGGCCGAGAAGGTCTGCGAGGAGATCAAGGCGGCCGGCGGCCATGCTGTCCCCAATGGCGACAGCGTATCCGATCCGGCCGGCGCGGAGCGCATGGTCAAGGCGGCGGTCGAGAATTTCGGCCGCATCGACGGCGTCATCAACAATGCCGGCATCCTGCGCGACCGCATCTTCCATCGCATGAGCCACATGGACTGGAAGATGGTCATCGACGTCCATCTCAACGGCTCGTTCAACACCAGCCGCGCGGCCGCCAACTACTTCAAGGAACAGAAGTCCGGCGCCTTCGTGCACTTCACCTCGACGTCCGGCCTCGTCGGCAATTTCGGCCAGGCCAACTACTCGGCGGCCAAGATGGGCATCATCGGCCTGTCGCGCTCGATCGCGCTCGACATGGCGGCGTTCAACGTCCGCTCCAACTGCATCTCGCCGTTCGCCTGGACGCGCATGATCGGCACGATCCCCGCCGACACCGAGGCCCAGAAGGCGCGCCTGGAGCGCTCCAAGAAGATGACTCCGGCCAAGATCGCGCCGATGGCGGTATACCTGCTGTCAGACTCGGCCCAGGAGCAGGGCATCACCTCGCAGATCTTTGGCGTGCGCATGAACGAGATCATGCTGTTCAACGCCAACCGTCCGGTACGGTCCGTGCATAACTCCGAAGGCTGGACCCTGGAGGACATCGCCGAGCACGCGGTGCCGTCGATGAAGCCCTACTTCACCGACATGAAGCGCTCGCCCGAGTACTTCACCTGGGATCCGATCTGAGCCGGAAGGACTGATGACGATGGCTGCCGAGCGTATGAAGAACGAGCCCAGGATCGATCCCAAGGAGATCCTGGAGGGGATCGTCGAGTGGATCGAGATCGAGAGCCCGAGCCACGACGCGAAGGCAGTCAATCTCATGGTCAACAAGGTCGAGGGCCAGTTCCGCGACCTTGGCCTCGACCTTGATCGCACGCCGGGTCGCGACGGCTTCGGGGACATCCTCGAGGCCAGAACCCCGGCAGAGTGGAGCACGGAGCAGGGCAAGGGCATTCTGGTCCTTGCCCATCTCGACACGGTCCATCCGCTCGGGATGAAGGAGAAGGAGCTGAAGATCCGCCAGGAAGGCGACAGCGTCTTCGGCCCCGGCATCTACGACATGAAGGCGGGCGGCTACATCGCCTACTACGCGCTCAGACACCTGCTCCGTCAGGGCAAGCGCACCAGGCTGCCCGTCACCTTCCTGTTCATTCCCGAGGAAGAGGTCGGCAGCCCGACCTCGCGCGCCCGCATCGAGGAGGCTGCCAAGGGGCACAAATACGCGCTGGTCATGGAGCCGGGCCGCGACGGCGACAAGGTCGTGACCTCGCGCAAGGGCGTCGGCCGCTTCACGCTGACGGCCAAGGGCCGCGCCGCCCATGCTGGCGTGCGCCACGAGGACGGCCGCAGCGCCATCCTCGAGATCGCCCGCCAGATCGTGCGCATCGAGGAGAAGACCGACTATGCCCGGGGAATCACCTGCAACGTCGGCCTGATCCGCGGTGGTTCGGGCGTCAACGTGACACCGGCCGAGTGCTCGATCGACGTCGACCTGCGCGTGCCCAGCATGCAGCTGGCCGAGGAGATGACGCACTGGTTTCTGAACCTCGAGCCGATCGGCAAGGAGGTCGAGCTGACAGTCGAAGGCGGTATGAACCGGCCGCCCTACCAGAAGGATGCTGGCATCGCCGATCTCTTCCGGAAGGCGCAGGCGATCTATCGCGAGATCGGCAAGGAGCTGAACGATGTGCCGCTGACCGGTGGCGGCAGCGACGGCAACTTCACGGCCGCTCTCGGCATCCCGACGCTCGATGGACTGGGCGCCGACGGCAAGGGCGCCCATGCCATTACCGAACAGATCTATTACTCGTCGCTGGAGCCGCGCACCTACCTCTGCGCGCGCCTGCTGGAGACGCTGGAGTAGGTCGGGTGCGAGGGCGCGGCATGCGGTCGGGCCTTCATGCCGGACCTCATCCTGAGGAGGTCGCGGAGCGACCGTCTCGAAGGATGGGCAACAATCGTGGTGCGCGCGCCCATGCTTCGAGACGGCCCTTTGGGCCTCCTCAGCATGAGGTGGTGCGGTAAAGCCCGGGAGCGGGTGGCTTCTGCGTGGTTCAGTACGCCGCCGTGAAGCGCTTGTGGAGGTGCTTCGGCTTCTCGATCTCGTTCATGATGGCGACCGCGAAGTCCTCGCGGCTGATCGCGCTCTGGCCTTCCTTGTCCTCGAGCAGGTGATCCTTGCCGAGGCGGAACTTGCCGGTGCGGTCCCCGGGCTGGATCGAAGCGGGGGGCGAGATCGCCGTCCAGTCGAGGTCCTTGGCCTTGCGCACCTCCTCCAGCGCCAGCGACGCGGGCTTGGAGGTCGGGGGCTGAATGCCGCGGTCGGCCATGTGGTCGAGATGGGTGCGGCCGTCAGCGCGCAGCAGGCTGCCGGCGCCGACCACGAAGAGGACGCGCTTCACGCCGCTGTTGCGCACCGCTTCCAGTACGTGATGGACGCTGGCCTCGTTCCATTTCACCGAAGCGACGACGATGTCGTGGCCCTTGAGGATGGCCGACATGGTCACGACGTCGGTCGTGCTGCCCTGCCGTATGGTCATGCCGGGGCGCGGCTTCAGCTTGGAGGCGTCGCGCGTGATGGCGGTGACGCTGTGCTTTCGGTTCAAGGCTTCGTCGAGGACACGGCTGCCGATATTGCCGGTGGAGCCGATGAGGGCGATGGCGGTCATTGCGGCGTTTCCTTCATGAGATGGCGCAGGGCCGCCACGGTCTCCGCCGGCGCCTCCTGCGGGACGTTGTGGCCGATGCGTGGCAGCATCCGCCGCTCGTAACCGCCCGTGAACTTGTCGGACTGGCCGCTGCGGTCGGAGGCAGGTCCCACACCGTCGGCGGCGCCGTGGAGATTGATGGTGGGGACGGAGATGACCGGCTGCCGGGCGAGCAGCGCCTCCATCGGCTCCAGCAGGGGGTCGCCGTTGGTGTAGCCGTAGCGATGGCGATAGGACTGGATCACGACGTCGACGAAGTCGGGGTTATCGAACGAGGATGCCGTCTTCTCGAACGTCGCATCGTCGAACGTCCATTCCGGAGACCACAGGCTCCAGAGCAGCTTGCAGATGTCGCGGCGGTTCTTGGTGAGGCCGGCGCGTCCGCGCTCGGTGTTGAAATAGTACTGGTACCAGAGCCGGTGCTCGGCGGCCGCGAGAGCAGGCTCGACCGACGCCGCGATGTTCTGGAGATTGTAGCCGGTGCAGCTCACGAGACAGCGGACGCGGTCGGGCCTCAGGGCGGACACGATGCAGGCGGCGCGACCGCCCCAATCGTATCCCGCCAGCGCGGCGCGCCGGATGCCAAGAGCGTCCATCAGCTGCAGCAGGTCGTGACCCAGCGCCGCCTGTTCGCCCGATCGAAGCGTCTCGGGCGACAGGAAACGGGTGGGACCGTAGCCGCGCAGATACGGCACCAGCACGCGGCAGCCGTCGGCCGCCAGCGCCGGCGCGACCTCGTCGTAGGCGCGCACGTCGTAGGGGAAGCCGTGCAGCAGGATCACCGGCGCGCCGTCGGGCGGCCCGTGCTCCTCATAGGCGACGTCGAGAACGTCGGTGCGGATGGAATTGCGGTGCATCTGCTGAACATATAGCGGCCCCGCGCCGCCGTTGACAGCCGCGCGTGCCGCGACCAGCCTCGAAGAATGAGCCGGATCGGCAATTTCCTGACCCTGGAGCAGACGCGCAGGCTCGGCGCCAAGTCGAACCTCGTGGGGGCGCTGCTCGTCCTGCAGGCCTGGGCTCTGATCGTGGGCAGCATGGCGCTGTTCGCCTGGTGGCCCAACCCCTTCACCTTCCTGCTGGGTGTCATGGTGATCGGCGGGCGCCAGCTCGGTCTCGCCATCCTGATGCACGATGCCGCCCACGGGCTGCTGTTTGCCGACCGCCGTCTCAACGATCGGGTGGGAAGCTGGCTCTGTGCCTTTCCGGTATTCACCAGCCTCACGCTCTACCGGCCGTACCACCTGCAGCATCACCGGTTCACACAGCAGGCTGAGGATCCGGACCTGGGTCTTTCGCGGGCCTTCCCGACCAGCCGCGCCAGCCTGCGCCGCAAGATCCTGCGCGACCTTACCGGACAGACGGCGTTCCTGAGGCGTGGCGAGCAGATCCGCCGGGCGCTGGGGCCGGCGGAAGCACCGATCCGGGATCAACTCGGAAACCTGTGGCGCACGGAGAAGGGGCCGCTGATTGCGAATTTCGGCCTGCTCGCGGGGCTGTCGGCTGCCGGATACTGGTGGCTCTACCCCGTGATGTGGCTTCTGCCGCTCGCCACCTGGTACCAGTTCGTCAGTCGCATCCGGAACATCGCCGAGCACGCCGTCGTGCCGGACAACGACGATCCGCTGCGCAATACGCGGACCACCTACGCCAACCCGCTGGTGAGGCTCCTGGTGGCGCCTTTTTGGGTCAACTACCACCTCGAGCATCACCTGTTCATGTTCGTGCCCTGCTGGCGCCTGCCACAGGCGCACCGCGCCTTGCTGGACGGTGGCCATCGTCTGTCGATGGAACTGAAGCCCGGCTATCTCGCCGTGCTCAAAGCCGCGACCACCGGCGCCCAGGCCGGCGGGCGCCGCCCCGGCGAGCGAACCGCACAGCACATCTAGATTTTCCGCCATCGGCAAAAAGAAAAGGCGGTCCGGGGGACCGCCTTTTCGATTGGTGCTTGCGTCGACCGCTTATGGGGCCGGGCAGGCGTAGATGTTCATCTCGGGGCCGAGATCGTACGGCGGCGGCACCTGCGAGAGGGCCGTGACCTTCGGATCCATCGCCCAGTCGAAGGTGCGCTTGCCGCGCGAGCAGAATTCCTTGTCCGTCGGCGCACGCTGCGCCGTGCGGTTGGCGACCTCCGTGACGAACACATCGGTGTTGAAGCGCTTGCGCCCGGCGATCTGCGAGAGCGCGCGGGAATTGGTGGCGAACTCTTCGCGGAACTTACCGACGAAGTCCGCATAGACCTTCTCGTAGGCGCGGGCTCCGCCAGGACCCTGGCACTGCAGCGCTACGACCTGAAGTTCCTGCTGCACCATGCGTGCGCGCACAATCGAAAGATCCGCCTCATTGTAGCAGATGGCCCGGATCTGGCCCGCGGGAGGTGCCGGCGGAACGGGTGCCTGGTAGTCGGCCGCCGCCGGCTTCACGGGTGCAGCCGCCGTCTTCGTCTGCCCGAGCGTGCAGCCGCCCAGGGCGAGAATACCCGCCGTGAGAATTGCCGCCTGTGTAAGCCTCTTGATCATCCGCAAACTCCAAACGCCGTTGGCCGGAAACCGCCAGCGGGTA
>JBILYJ010000661.1:0-2604 GCA_044377795.1 Reyranella sp.
AAGTTCGGCCTGCGCACCGGCGACACGGTCGAAGGCGAGATCCGCGCGCCCAAGGACGGCGAGCGCTACTTCGCCATGGTGCAGATCAACAAGATCAACTTCGACGATCCCGACGCGCTGCGTCACCGCATCAACTTCGACTCGCTGACGCCGCTCTATCCCGACGAGAAGCTGAAGCTCGAACTCGACGGCGGCGCCGCCGCCATGGCCCCGGTCGTCACCGAGGAAGCGGTGGGCGGTTCGAAGGCGACTTCGTCGGGCCGCGTCGGCACGCGCCGCACCGGCACGCTGACCAAGAAGGCCGGCACGACGGCGCAGCAGCAGCTCGACATCTCGACCCGCGTGATCGACCTGATCGCGCCGATCGGCAAGGGCCAGCGCGCCCTGATCGTGTCGCCGCCGCGCACCGGCAAGACGGTGCTGCTGCAGAACATCGCGCACGCCATCACCGCCAACAATCCCGAGGTCTTCCTCATGGTGCTGCTCGTCGACGAGCGGCCCGAGGAAGTGACCGACATGCAGCGCACCGTGAAGGGCGAGGTCGTGAGTTCGACCTTCGACGAACCGGCCAGCCGTCACGTCGCCGTGGCCGAAATGGTGATCGAGAAGGCCAAGCGGCTGGTCGAGCACAAGAAGGACGTGGTGATCCTGCTGGATTCCATCACGAGGCTGGGTCGTGCCTACAACACCGTGGTGCCGAGCTCGGGCAAGGTGCTGACCGGCGGTGTCGACGCCAACGCGCTGCAGCGCCCGAAGCGCTTCTTCGGCGCGGCCCGCAACATCGAGGAAGGCGGCTCGCTCACCATCATCGCGACCGCCCTGATCGATACCGGCAGCCGCATGGACGAGGTGATCTTCGAGGAGTTCAAGGGCACCGGTAACTCGGAAATCATCCTGGACCGCAAGGTCTCCGACAAGCGCACCTTCCCGGCGATCGACATCACCAAATCGGGTACCCGCAAGGAAGAGCTGCTGGTCGACCGCGCGACGCTGTCGAAGATGTGGGTGCTGCGCCGCATCCTCATGCCGATGGGCGCGGTGGATGCGATCGAGTTCCTGCTCGACAAGCTCCGCACCTCGAAGACCAACCAGGATTTCTTTGGATCCATGAACCAGTAGGGCGCAAAGGGCGCGCACTTGAGCGCGCCCTGGTGGGCGGCAGCGCTTGTCACCAAGCGCGAGAGCCCACACGGCTCGGAAAAGACGAGAACTCAGAGAGCGCCGCTTGTCGGCGCTCTTTCCTTGTTTGACCCCTCCGTCGGCGTAAGACGCCGCCACCTCCCCATTTGAATGGGGAGGCAATGAGTCTTCGTCCCTCCCCATTCAGATGAGACGTCTGCGAAACGAGGTTTTTTGGGTCGGAGGGGTCAGCTTATTGCAGCATCGGGCGGGAGAAGTTCGCCCGTCTATTGGTGTTGAGGGGAGGAGGAAGGGTGCCGTCAGGGCGTAAGGACGGCGGCGCGCCTTAGGTTGAGGGCCAGGCAGAGCAGTTCCAGGTGCAGCGCGTTGCGATCGAGCCGGCAGTAGCGGACGCGGCGATAGCCGTAGCAGCGTTTGAGAGTCGCGAAGACGTGCTCGACGCCGGCGCGGATCGGGGCGATCAGTCGATTGCGCTGCCGCTGCCAGTAGGGCAGCGCGGCCTGGTACTTGTGGCTGCGATGCATGATGCGGTCCTTGATGCCGAGGGCCTTGAGCCGGCGACGCCGTTCCTTGTGTTCGTAGGCGCGGTCGGCATAGACCGCCTTCTCATCGCCCATGATCAGCTCATCGGCGACCTGGCTCTCGTAGACCTTGGCCGGTGTCAGCCGCGCGCGGCGGATCAGGCGCGAGCCCTGATCCATGGCGATGTGGGCCTTGTAGCCGAAGTGCGGCGGACCACCCTGGCGCGTCCAGTTGGCATCGGGGTCGAGTTCGCTGCGGCCGGCTGCACCGTCGGCGGTCGCGGCCGGTGGCCTGGCTTGCGCCGCAACCAGCGTGGCATCGATCATCGTGCCCTGCTTGAGCATCAGCCCACGTCCCTCGAGCTGACGGTTCAACTCCTCCAGCAGCCGATCGCCAAGGCCCGCGCCGATCAGCGCTTGCCGGAAGCGGCACAGGGTCGTCTCGTCCGGGGTCGTCTCATCCAGCGCAAAGCCGCAGAAGCGTCGGAACGACAAGCGGTCGCCCAGCGCCTCCTCCAGTCCCGGATCCGACAGGCCGTACCACTGCTGCAGCAACAACGACTTGAACATCGCCAGCGCCCGATACGGTGGGCGCCCGGTCTCGCCGGGCCGCACCCGCGACAGCAACTGCTCGAACCGCGACCAGTCAACAAGGCCAGCGATCTTCTCCAGCCGTGCGTTGCTGCCCAGCCCCTTGGCCATAAACGCCTCGGCTAACCCCAGCTGACCTTCCTGACCTCGCTTCATCACAGCCTCCGTCAGAGGCTTCCTGTGAATCACCAATCGCCCAAGACGCCAAGACCTTTTGCAGAGGTCTCATTTGAATGGGGAGGATAATGACTCAGTAGTTCGACAGGCCCTTGATCGAGGCCACACGGCCCTCGATCTCGGCCAGGTTGGCCGGCGTCTTGGCGATCACGAACAGCGCCTGGGTGCGGCCGTT
>JBILYJ010000155.1:0-10084 GCA_044377795.1 Reyranella sp.
GGCCTGCAGCGCCCGGCCCATCGACAGGAAGGTCAGCAGCTCGAAGGCGAAGGCGTCGAGCTTCGCCGTCAGCACGCGGTTGGAGCGGGTCAGCCAGTTGTAGCCCATGACCGCCGGCAGGGCGACCGCGAGGCCGATGCCGGTCATGATCAGCGCCTCGCCCACCGGACCCGCCACCTTGTCGAGCATGCCAGAGCCCGACATGCCGATCGCCACCAGCGCGTGATAGACGCCCCACACCGTGCCGAACAGGCCCACGAACGGCGCCGTGGCCCCGATCGTCGCCAGCATGGTCAGCCCGTTCTCCAGCGAGGTCGTCTCCTCGTCGAGCACCTTCTTGATGGTGCGCGTCAGGAACTCGGTCTCGCTGCCCGCCTCCTCGAGCTTGGCCGCGCCGAACTTCGCATGGTGTGCCTGCGCATGCAGCGAGTGCGCGGTGAGATGGCCGAACGGCTCCTGCGCCCCGTGGACGCGGAGCTCGTTCTGCACCTGCTCGAGCGAGGTGGCGCTCCAGAAGAAGGTCAGGAACCGGCGGCTGCGCTTCTGGCGGATGATCTGGCCGATCCCCTTGTAGATGATCAGGTACCAGGAGATCGCCGACATCACCGCCAGCACGCCCAGCAGGATCCGGGCGACGATATCTGCCTGCGCGAGAAAATGGCCGAAGCCCAGGGCCGATGCGTCGCCCATGACATGCTCTCCTACTGCAACACGAATTTGATCGGAACGTGGACCCAGACTGCCTGCGCCAGGCCGCCTTCCACATAGGGCCGGAACTGCGCCGCACGGACCGCGCTCAGCGCCGCCTGGTCGAGATCGGCATGGCCCGAGGACGCCGCCAGCGAGACCTGGGCCGGCCGGCCGGTCACGTCGACCAGCACGCGGATCGTCGCCGTCCCCTGCTCGCCCGCCCGCCGCGCGCGCGTCGGATAGGCCGGATTGGGCTGCACAAGCCAGCCCAGCTGCGAGGCCTGTACCGTGCGCGGCGCGGCCGGTGCCGCGGGCGCGGCCTGCTGCGGCCCGGCCTCGACCGGTGCGGCGGGCCGCGCCGGCTGCGGCGTCCTCTGCAGCGGCTTCGGCTCCGGCGGCCGGGGCTTGGGCTCGACCTTTTTCTCCGGCGGCGGGATCTCCGGCGGCGGCGGTTCGTCGGGTGGCGGCAGCTCGACCTTGGCCAGCGGGAACTCCGGCGGCGGCAGGTCGGGCGGCGGCGGCTCCACGAGGGTCGCCAGCTCCGGGGGCGGCGGCTTCAGCTCGACCGGCGGCGGCGGCTCCGACTCCTCGATCTCGATCTGCCCCGGCTCCTCCGCCGGCACCATCCGCACCTCCATCGGCGCGATGTCGCCCACCACCAGCTTCACCGGCTCGACCTGCGTCAGCGCCCAGCCTCCTCCCACATGGAAGAAGATCACCAGCGCGAGGATGCCCCGGCGCGCCGCGGTCGAGAGCGGTTCGCACGACGGCCCCGGCGGACCGGGCTCCCCGAAGGACGGACTCGAGGACACAGGTTCTACCACTGACATCGCGCCTATTCTTGGAGCGGGCTGACGGCGAATGCCACCGTGGCGGCCGCGGAGACGGCCGGAATACTGATTCCGACCGCGCGCCGGCGGCTATTCTCCCGAGGTGGGACGAAGCCACTGTTCGACGGCATCATCATGCGGCCGCCCCACCAATCGATCAACAGGATCGGCGGAACGGCAATCGCAGTAGCAATCGGGGAACGCTCGGCAAATTCGACGACCATGGGCCCGGAAATTGGCGCGCCCGGCTGGATTTGAACCAGCGGCCTACCGCTTAGAAGGCGGTTGCTCTATCCACTGAGCTACGGGCGCGTCGTTCCAATCCCCTGCATCAGACAGGGACGTTCAGTGCGTCCAGCGGCCGACGCGGTTGTAGGCGAAATTGTCCGCATAGGCCTTGGCCCTAACCGGACGGCTGTGCGGCTGCTCGACCGTATATTGCCAGCCGTTCGTCTCGGCATGGGCCGTGGCTTCCTCCAGCGTCGGAAAGAACAGGCGGACCTGCTGCATCGTGTTGCGGGAGCTCGTCCAACCCATCAGCGGGTCGATCTCCTTACGCGACGGCTCGGGCTCCAGCACCCACTCATGGGTATTGCCCGTTCCCGACTGCATGGCCGTCTTGGCCGGCTTGAAGATGCGAACCTGCATGGCTTCCGCTAACTCCGTTTTCGGGCGTGGTCGGGGCGGCCGGATTCGAACCGACGACCTTCTGCGCCCAAGGCAGACGCGCTACCAGACTGCGCTACGCCCCGCCGATACACCTCTTTGACGCGAGGGTTTCTACCAGCGGCCCCGCCGCCTCGAAAGCTCAATTTCCAGATGCTACGATAGGTTCATGTTCGATCAGACGCCCGAGCAGGGCCGCCCCGACCGCCGCGCCCCGTCCATTAACGTACTGGGGGGCGTGCTGGAACCGTGCTCCACCCGGCCCGTCACCGGATTCTATCGCGATGGCTGCTGCAACACCGGCGCCGAGGATATCGGCCTGCACACGGTTTGCGTCGTCCTGACCGCCGAATTCCTCCAGTTTTCGAAGTCTCGGGGTAACGATCTCAGCACGCCGATGCCGCAATACGGCTTCCCCGGCCTGAATCCCGGCGACCGCTGGTGTCTGTGCGCCAGCCGCTGGAAGGAAGCCTTCGACGCGAATGTCGCGCCGCAGGTCGTGCTCGAGGCCACCCACGCCGTCACCCTGCACGTCGTGTCGCTCGGCGACCTGAAGCAACATTCCTTCAGGCCGCACTGACCTAGAGTTGGGCCACGCCGCGCAGCACCGGCACGCACTGGCCGGCAATGGTGGCCCGAATACCGTTGGCGCCACGCCGCGCCACCACCCGCAACAGGCTCGGCCGCCCCATGACGACGCCCTGATGAATGTCGAGGCGGAGTTCCGGGGCATCCGTCAGCGATAGGAGCAGCGCGCCGAGCGGGCCGGCGGCGCTGCCGGTCGCGGGATCTTCGATCGTGCCGCCCAGGGGCGCGAACATGCGGGCCTGCACACTGCCCTGCCTGGCATGGGCATAGAGATACAATCCGAGGCGGCCGTTCAGCGCCGGCGTGTGTTCCACGGTCTGGCGGAAGGATGGGAAATCCGGTGTCGCGCGCGTCAGCGCCGACGGCTCGACTTCGGCGATGACGAACGGATTGCCGAGCGACGCGCCAACGGGCTTGTGCGCGCCCACGCGAATGTCCGCCAGCGTCAGCGACGCGCAGGCGGCAATGCTCTCGACCGGCAGCTCCGGGCCCAGCGAGAGGGGCTGCGGCGCGGCGATGGTGGCCCCGATGGGCGCACCCGATCCATCATGCTCCACGTCGATCTCGACGAGGCCGGCCAGTTCCTCGAACAGGAGCTTGCCGTTCCTGTCCCTGCCCTGCTGTGCCAGCACGAAGGCGGTGCCGACGTTGGGATGGCCGGCGAACGGCATTTCGCGCGTGCGCGTAAAGATGCGGACCCGCGCCGTGTGCGCCGGATCCTCCGGTGGCAGCACGAACGTCGTTTCGCTCAAATTGAACTCGGCGGCGAGCGACTGCATCTCCGCATCGCTCATGCCGGTGGCATCCGGAAAGACCGCGAGCGGGTTTCCGCCGAAGCGCGTGCTTGTGAACACGTCGACCGTGACGAAGGGATAGGTGCGCATGGTTCAGAAGATCCCGTCCACCTGACCGTCCGCCGTCAGCCGGATGTTCTCCGCGGCCGGCACGCGCGGCAGGCCCGGCATGCTCATGATCTCGCCAGCCATCGCGACGACGAAGCCCGCACCGGCCGACAGGCGTACCTCGCGGATCGGCAGCGTGTGGCCCGTCGGCGCGCCACGCAGCTCGGGATCGGCGGCGAAGCTGTACTGCGTCTTGGCAATGCAGACCGGCAGCTTGCCGTAGCCCGCCGCCTCCAGCGCCTTGAGGCGCCGCTGCGCCGGTCCCGCGATCGCCACGCCCGAGGCGCGATAGATCTCGCGGGCGATGGTCTCGATCTTCTGGGAGAGCGGGAGGTCGTCGGGATAGAGCGGCTTGAAAGCCGCCTTGCCCTCCTCGATGGTCGCGACCGCCGCGCGCGCCAGCGCTTCCGCGCCCGCACCGCCCTTGGCCCAGTGCTCGCAGAGATAGGCCTTGGCACCGGCTGCCGCACACTTGGCTTCGATCAGTTCCAGTTCGGCGGGGGTATCGGTCAGGAAGCGGTTGATGGCGACCAGAACCGGCAGCCCGAACTTCCGCAGGTTTTCGACATGGCGCAGCAGGTTCGGCAAGCCGCGCTCGACGGCCCTGACATCTTCTTTTCCAAGCACTTTTTCGTCGGCCCCGCCATGGAGCTTGAGCGCCCGCACGGTTGCGACGACCACGGCAAGCTCGGGCTTGAGCCCGGCCTGCCGGCACTTGATGTCGAGGAACTTTTCCGCGCCCAGGTCGGCGCCGAAGCCTGCTTCCGTGACGACATAATCGCCGAGCGCCAGGGCGGCGCGCGTGGCGATCACCGAATTGCAGCCGTGTGCGATGTTGGCGAACGGGCCGCCGTGGATCAGCACAGGATTGTTCTCCAGCGTCTGCACGAGGTTCGGCTTCGCCGCATCCTTCAGCACCGCGGCCATCGCACCGGCCGCCTTGAGGTCGCCCGCCGTCACCGGCTTGCCCTCGCGCGTCTCGGCCACGACGATCCGCGCCAGACGCTGCTCGAGATCCTCGAGATCGGCGGCGAGGCAGAGGATGGCCATGACCTCCGACGCGGTGGTGATGTCGAAGCGCGCCTGCCGCGGAAATCCGTTGGCGACACCCCCCAGGCTCACGACCGTGTCGCGCAGCGCCCTATCGTTCATGTCGAGCACGCGCGGCCAGAACACGCGGCGGGCATCGATCCCCAGCGCATTGCCCCAATAGATGTGATTGTCGAGCATCGCGGCCAGCAGGTTGTGCGCCGTCGTGATCGCGTGGAAGTCGCCGGTGAAATGCAGGTTGATGTCGGCCATCGGCACGATCTGCGCCTGGCCGCCGCCGGTGGCGCCGCCCTTCTGGCCGAAGCACGGTCCGAGGCTCGGCTCCCTGAGCGCGATCGCGGTCTTCTTGCCGAGCCGGCTGAGCGCGTCGCCCAGCCCGATCGTCGTGGTGGTCTTGCCCTCGCCCGCCTTGGTGGGATTGATCGCCGTCACCAGGATCAGGTGCCCCGGCTTGCGGCCGGTGAGCGCCTTCACATAGTCGCCATCGAGCTTCGCCTTGTCGCGACCATAGGGCTCCAGCGCATCTTCCGGGATGCCGAGGCGGCCTGCGACTTCCTTCATTGGCTTCTTGATTGCGCGCCGCGCGATCTCGATATCCGACATACCCACTCCCAAACCGGCCATTTCAGGGACGCGACCCTAGCGAGGCGGACGTACCGAGCCAACAGGAGAGAGCATGAAGAGCTGGCCCAGGATCGACGGTACGTTGAACGACTATGTCGACGCCAACTGGCTTCGCGAGCCGCCGCTGCGTCGTCGGCTGCGCGAGGAGACGGCAACGCTGCCGCGCGCCGGCATGCAGATATCCGCCCATCAGGGCCAGCAGATCGAACTGCTGGCGCGGGCCATCGGCGCCCAGCGCGCCGTCGAAGTCGGCACCTTCACCGGCTATTCATCGCTGTGCATCGCCGCGGCACTGCCGGAAGACGGCAAACTCTGGTGCTGCGACGTCAGCCCCGACTACACGAAGGTCGCGCGCCGCTACTGGAAGGAGGCCGGCGTCGAAAGCCGCATCGAGCTCACGATCGGCCCCGCCCTCGGCACGCTCGACTGGCTGCTGGCGCAGGGGCTGACGGAACAGCTCGATCTCGCCTTCATCGACGCCAACAAGGACGAGTACGACGCCTACTATGAGCGCTGCCTGAAGCTGGTGCGGCGCGGCGGCCTCGTGCTGATCGACAATGTGCTGTGGGGTGGAGCGGTCGCCGATCCCGCCGAAGCCGATCGCGATACGCAGGCGTTGCGCGCCCTCAATGCCAGGCTGAAGGATGATCGACGGATCGACCTCGTCCTTCTCGCCGTCGGCGACGGGATGACCTGCGCGCTGAAACGCTAGGCCTTCATAAGCTAGGCGTTACCGAAGATCGGGTGCAGGACCTTGTCGCCCGGCTTGATGCCCAGGAGCTTGGCGCTGCCGCCGTTGATCTCGAGGACGGCGCGCACCGGGAACTGGCTGGGGATGGTCTCGGTCGAGTGCGGCACGGCATTGGCATGGATCCACTTGATCGTGCCGTCGGCCGCAATGAAGACCATGTCCAGCGGGATCAGCGTGTTCTTCATCCAGAAGCTGACCGGCGCCTCCTTGTAGAAGTCGAACAGCATGCCCTCGTAGGGGCCGAGCTTCTCACGGAACATCAGCCCGCGCGCACGCTGGATATCGTCCAGCGCCAGATCGACATCGAACTTGATCTCGCGGCCGCCGGACACCACCACCAGCGACGAACGCTTGAACTGGAAGTCGTTGGCGCCCTGCTGCGCAAAGGCAACCCCGCCGGCCAGCACGAGCGGCGCCGCGAGGAATAGGCGCCGGCAGAGCGGCGGCTTGGAAACTTCTTGTGCCATGGCCATGGAATAGAGCGTGGACGGCGATTTCGTCAAACCGATGACGCTTGCATGACGAGAGGCACCTACCCATAGTGTCGTCCGCTCATCGGGGGGAGCCGCCTGGCGGCTGAGAGGTCCGGAAGGACGACCCCGAACCTGATCCGGTTAATGCCGGCGTAGGGACTGGTGGCTCGTTGACGTCTTCGCCTGCTCTTTCGGTGCGCTCGGCACATATCGTCCTCGACGGCCATGTCGTCGCCGAGAACCTGTCCCTCGATTTTGCCGGTGGCCGCACGACCTGCCTGCTGGGCCGCAGCGGCGTCGCCACCTCGCGGGCCAGCTGCCGGGCACCGAAGCTGCCGGACCTGTCGCCTACATGGCGCAGCGCGATCTGCTGCTGCCCTGGCTCAGCGTGCTGGAGAACGTCCTGCTGGGGTACCGGCTGCGCCGCGACGGGGCGGCGCGCCGGGCCGCCGAGCCCCGTGCGCGCGCCCTGCTGGCGGAAGTCGGACTGGGCGGCCGGCTTCAAGACCTGCCACACACCCTGTCCGGCGGCATGCGCCAGCGGGCGGCCCTCGCGCGCACGCTCTGCGAGGATCGCGGCATCGTCCTGATGGACGAGCCGTTCGGGCATCTCGACGCGGTGACGCGCCTCGACCTTCAAGACCTTGCGGCGCACCTGCTCCAGGGCCGGACGGTCGTGATGGTCACCCACGATCCGCTGGAGGCATTGCGGCTCGGCCACGAAATCCGCGTGCTGTCGGGCATGCCTTTCTCCGTGGGCCCGGTCATCGCCCCGCCCGGTGCCGTGCCGCGCGACCCCGGAGATGCCGCTCTTCTCGCGCTGCAGGCGCGGCTTATCGGCGAACTGCGGAGGGTAGCGTGAGGCCCCTCATCACCGCGCTGGGCCTGATCGCCGCCTGGGAAGCGCTCGTATGGCTGACCGGCCTGCCACCCTACATACTGCCGCCTCCCTCGCGCGTCGCCGTGGTGCTGGTCCAACGGTTCGACCTCCTCGCCGAACAGGCCGTGTGGACGGCCAGCGAAATGCTCCTGGGTCTTGCGCTCGGCCTCGTGCTCGGCGCGACGCTCGCGGTGATCTTCGCCGCGTCGGCCGCCTGGCGCCGCTGGGCATTGCCGCTGGTGATCGTCTCGCAAGCGATCCCGGTGATCGCGATTGCGCCCCTTCTCGTGCTCTGGCTCGGCTATGGCATGGCTTCCAAGGTCGCGATGGCCGCGCTGGTCATCTTCTTCCCCGTGGTGAGCAGCCTCTATGACGGGCTGCGCCGGACCGATCCGGGTTGGCTGGAACTCGCCCGCACGATGAATGCCCCGCCGCGCGCCGTGCTGCTGCAGATCAGGCTGCCGGCGGCCCTGCCCGCCTTTGCCTCGGGCGTCCGAATCGCCGCGGCCGTCGCGCCGATCGGCGCGGTGATCGGCGAATGGGTCGGCGCCAGTGCAGGTCTTGGTTTCCTGATGACCCAGTCTTTGGCCCGCGGCCAGACGCCCCTCGCCTTCGCGGCCCTCACCATCCTCTGCCTGCTCGGACTCGCGCTCTATACCGCGGCGGACCGGTTCGCGCGGCGCCTCGTGCCCTGGCAATCCCATCAAGGAGACTGACGATGCAATTGATGACCCGGTTGATCGCCGTACTGGCGCTTAGTTGCCTGGCCCTTCCCGCGGCCGCGCAGGACAAGGTCCGTATCCTGCTCGACTGGTTCGTGAATCCCGACCATGCCGCGCTGGTGATCGCCAAGCAGCGCGGCCTGTTCGAAAAGCAGGGCCTCGACGTCGAGTTGATCGCGCCCGCCGATCCCAACGCCCCGCCCAAGCTGGTCGCGGCCGGACAGGCCGACTACGCGCTCTCCTACCAGCCGACCCTGCAGATGCTGGTCGCCGAAGGCCTGCCGCTGGTGCGCGTCGGCGTGCTGGTGGCTCAGCCGCTCAACTCGCTGGTGGCGCTGGAAGACTCGCCCGTGAAGAGCATCGCCGACTTCAAGGGCCGCAAGATCGGCTTCTCCGTTTCGGGCTTCGAGGAAGCCGTGCTCGGCGCCATGCTGGAAAGCGCCGGCCTAACCCTGAAGGACGTGACGCTGGTGAACGTCAACTTCGCACTCACGACCGCGCTGATGAGCAGGCAGGTCGACGGCGTGATCGGCGCCTTCCGCAACTTCGAGCTGAACGACCTCGAACTCAACAAGGCGAAGGGACGCATCTGGCTGGTCGAGAAGCACGGCGTGCCGACCTACGACGAGCTCGTCATCCTGGCCAAGCGCGAGACCGTCGACGTCCCCCGCACCAGGAAGCTGCTCGCTGCCCTCGCCGAGGCCACGGCCTGGCTGACGGCCAATCCGGCCGAGGCGTGGACGAGCTTTTCCAGGTACGGCAAGGATCTCGACAACGACCTCAACCGGCTGGCCTGGAAAGACACCGTGCCCCTGCTCGCTGCCGATCCTTCGGCGCTCGACCGTGCGCGCTACACGACGTTTGCGGATTTCCTCGTGAAGCGCGGCCTGATCAAGCAGGCGCCGCCGCTCGACAGCTACGTGCGTGAAATCAGATAGAGAGACCTCACGCGCCGCGGATCTCGACGACCTGCAGGCCCTTCTGGCCTTCGGCGATACGGATCATCACCTTCTGGCCCGGCGCCAGCGAATCCATGCCGTGCCGCCTCAACACCGCGGCGTGCACGAAGATGTCGCCCTCGGTCGTCTCGCGCGTGACGAAGCCGTAGCCGCGTTCATTGTTGTACCATTTCACCATCGCGGCGATGTAGTCGCCCATGGCGATGCCTTCGGGAATCGGCGGCGGCTTAGAAGTCGTGGCAACGACAGTCGATTGATCGACGTCGATCACCTTCATGACCTGCCACCCCTTCGGGCCGCGAACACCGGCGCAGACTACGGTTGCACCGGGCTTGAGATCCTCATGCCCAGCCGCCCGTAGTGTCGTCACATGCAGGAACGCGTCGCTATTGTCGCTGTCCAGGGCCAAGAACCCAAAGCCTTTTACAGCGTTGAACCACTTGACCTTACCACGCAGCTCAACCGTACCGACGTCCCCGCTCGTCTCTCCCAGATGGGTCGTCATTCAACGATCCCGTTGTTGTTATGCAGAAATCGTAAACATGCTTTGTTGGATAAGCAACAGTCCTTGTACGGGGTTGCATCCTCACGCTAGACGAATCACCTGAAGTGTTCGCGGGAGGACCGACAAATGTTCAAGACCGATCTGTTCAAGGGCAAGCGTTTCCTCGTCACCGGCGGTGGCACCGGCCTTGGCCGCATGATGGTGGAGAAGTTCGTCGAGCTGGGCGCAGACTGTGTGATATGCGGCCGGCGTGGCGGCGTCCTCGAGGAGACCGCCAAGCAGGTCATGGAGAAGTATCCCGGCCGCCGCGTCGACTTCCATGCCGTCGACATCCGTGTCGCAACAGCCGTCGAGGAGATGATCGAACAGATCTGGGCCACCGGCCCACTCGACGGGCTCGTGAACAACGCGGCCGGCAACTTCATCTCGCAGACCAAGGACCTT
>JBILYJ010000662.1:0-2585 GCA_044377795.1 Reyranella sp.
GCGATCGGCCAGCACCAATGTCGGCACGGTCATTCCGGGATTGATCCGCACATAGTCCGGCTGCTGCTGGCCCATCCGGAAATGGATATCGACGAAGACGCGCTGGTAGGCGATGCCGCCCTCGGCGAGCGCAAGCCGCGCGATCATCGAATAGTAGGAGGACGGCGTCTGATAGAGGCGGGGTCTCGCTCCGGCGAATTCGGCGGACTCTGTCATGACCGTTCACCCAGGATGAAGGAGCCGCGAACTTTGCAGGACGCCGGTCGTCGGGCAACCGGCGTCGCATTTTCTTTTGCGACTGCCGACGCTAGTCTCCATTCATGACCCGTTACACACCCGATCTTCTCGCCGCGGACCTGGCCGATCTCACCGCCATCCGTCGCGACATCCACCGTCATCCCGAGACCGCCTTCGAGGAGGAGCGGACCGCCCAGATCGTGGCCGACAAGCTCACCTCGTGGGGCATCAAGGTGCATCGTGGCCTGGCCACGACCGGCGTCGTCGGCACGCTGAAGGGCAACCGGCCGGGCCAGAAGACGATCGGGCTGCGCGCCGACATGGATGCGCTGCACCTGCAGGAGAAGAACGGGTTCGACTACGCCTCGACGATCCCGAACAAGATGCATGCCTGCGGCCATGACGGGCATACGACGATGCTGCTGGGCGCGGCCAAGCAGCTCGCGGCGGCGCCCGACTTCGCCGGCACCGTCCATTTCATCTTCCAGCCCGCCGAGGAAGGTCTCGGCGGCGCGCGCGTGATGATCGAGGAAGGCCTGTTCGAGAAGTTCCCCTGCGACGTGGTCTACGGCATGCACAACATGCCGGGCTTCCCGGTCGGCCACTTCGCCATCCGGACCGGCGCCATGCTGGCTTCGTCCGACAGCTGGGAAGTCGTGTTCAAGGGCACCGGCGGACACGGCGCCATGCCCGACCGCGGCACGGATCCCACCTTCGTGGCGGCGCAGTTCATCGTCGCGGTGCAGGGCATCGTCGGCCGCAACGTGCCGCCGAGCCAGGCCGCGGTGCTGAGCGTCGGCCACATCGCGGCCGGAACGCCAGGCTCGCCCAACGTCATCCCGTCGGAAGTGCTGATCCGCGGCACCGCCCGCAGCTTCTCGGCCGAGGTGCGCAATCTGCTGGAGCGGCGGCTGGCCGAGGTCGCGGCGGGCATCGCCCAGGCCGGCGGCTGCGAGGCCGTCTCCAAGTATCACCGGCGCTATCCCGCGCTGGTCAATGCCGCCGAGCAGACCGCGGTCGCCGTAGAGGCCGCGGCGCTGACGGTCGGTCGCGAGCATGTCGAGGCGAACACGTCACCGCTGGCCGGCGCCGAGGATTTCGCCTTCATGCTGGAGAAGAAGCCGGGCGCCTACATCATGATCGGCAATGGCGGTGCGGGTGAGGGCGGCTGCCAGAACGTGCATTCGCCGCTCTACGACTTCAACGACCAGATCCTGACGACCGGCGCGGCCTACTGGATGAACCTGGTTCAGCTCGAGCTGGGCGACGCGGCGTAATCCGGATCAGCCGGCGTGGTCGAACGACCACCCGGCATCCGGCTGGTCCCAGTTGATGCCGTCCTGGACGTGCAGGACGACATGGGCGCCGGCGGTGAAATCATAGACGGCGGCGCTCTCGTGCATCGCGAAAGGCTCTTCGTTCGCAGGCAGCATCAAGCCGTCGGACAGGTCGCTCAGGACCACCAGCGAATCCTCGCCGAGCGACGGCATTGCCTCGGCGGCCGAGCCCGGCACGCCATCGACGAAGATCTCGCCCGGCTCGCCGAAGAGCCGGTCGAGCGGCGCGCCGTAGGATACCGTTTCGGCACCGGCGTCAGCCCAGCGCGAGGCCGGCACGGCGTAGATCGGCAGATCGCTGCGGTCGAATTCGACGAGATCGGCGCCGACGAGGAAAAGCGGGTCGGCCGAGCTGTCGGAAGGATCCGAATGGCTCATGGATAAAGTCTTTCGTACTTAAGAATTCAAATAATGCTTCAAATGTAACAAACAAGCTGTTGAGAATAAAGAGAGAACGTTCGAAACAACGAATTCTTCGGCAATTGCAGAGCCTTGGGTTAACGGCGCGAGTGGCCTAGGGTGCCGCCGAATTTGAATCATTCGCGTTTGGGGGAATCGATGAACGGAGCTGAAAGTCTGGTCCGCACCTTGGTCAAGGGCGGCGTCGAAGTCTGTTTCGCCAACCCCGGTACCTCCGAAATGCACTTCGTCGGCGCGCTCGACCGGGTCGAGGGCATGCGCTGCGTGCTCGGCCTGTTTGAAGGCGTCTGTTCCGGCGCGGCCGACGGCTATTACCGCATGACCGACAAGCCGGCCTCGACCCTGCTGCATCTGGGTCCCGGCCTCGCCAACGCGGCGGCCAACCTGCACAATGCCAAGAAGGCGGGCTCGGGTGTGGTCAACATCGTGGGCGAGCACGCGCTCTATCACATCAAGTACGACACGCCGCTGACCGCCGACATCGAAGGCATCGCGCGTCCCTTCTCGCACTGGGTGAAGACCTCGCCGACTTCCAAGACGGTGGCCGGCGATGGCGCGCTGGCCATCCAGGCCGCGAACGTGGCGCCAGGC
>JBILYJ010000156.1:0-10023 GCA_044377795.1 Reyranella sp.
GCGACAAGGGCCAGCGCACCATCTCGCGCTGGTGGATCTCGCCCGCCGACAAGTTCGCCATCCGCTACGATTTCAGCGACGGCGCCGGCAAGGCCAACCGCGCGGTCGTGACCGCGGTCACGCGGTAGCCGGTCAAACCACCGACCCGGGATCGGTGTTGGCGCCGCAGATCAGCGTCGCCACGCGTTCACCCGGCGCGGGACGATAGGCGCTGGCACGCAGCGCAGCGAGGCCGGTGGCACCCGCCGGTTCGGCAACGATGCGCAGCTCGTCCCACAGCGCACGCTGCGTCTCGCGCACGGCCTCGTCCGTAACCAGCACGGAATCGCGCACCAGCGCACGCGCGACCTCGAAGTTGGGCGTGCCGATTCGGCTGGCACCCAACGCATCGGCAGCGATGCCGGAGATCGCGACGTCGACCGGCTTTCCGGCCTTCAGCGCCTCGTGCAGGGTCGGCGTGCCCTCGGTCTCGACGGCGACGATCTTCTTCACCGAGCCGATCGCGGCGGCGCAGCCCGCGATCAGGCCGCCTCCGCCGACGGCGATCAGCAGTGTGTCGAACTCCGCCTGCTCGGCGAATTCGAGCGCGACGCTGCCGGCGCCGGCGAACACGACCTCGTCCTCATAGGCCGGCACCATGAGTGCACCGGTTTCTGCGGCGCGGGCTTCGGAAGCGGCGCGGGCTTCGGCATAGACGGCGCCGATCTGGTTCACGACCGCGCCGTAGCTGCGCAGCCGGGCCACCTTGGCGGGCGATGCAATGGTGGGCACGAAGATCTCGGCCTTGTGGCCCAGGGCGCGCGCGGCATAGGCCGCGGCAGCGCCGTGATTGCCGCCCGACGCGGCGATGATGCCGGCGGCCGGCACCTTGGAGGCCAGCAATTTGTGGAACGCGCCGCGTCCCTTGAACGTGCCGCTGACCTGCAGCGATTCGAGCTTGAGCGCCAGCGGTGCCGTCACGCCGAGCGAGCCGGCAACGAGTTCGATGACCGGCGTGCGACGCACATGCGGGCGGATCAGGCCCCAGGCGGCCTCGACTTCGGAACGGGAAATCATGCGGCCTCAGGCGCGACGGCAGGCCGGGACGTGACGCAGGTAATGGTCGAAGTCGGGCGTGCTGGCGCGCGGGTCTTTGGCTTCTTCGTCATAGCGCCTGAGCCGCACCGCCTCGGCGTGATACGGGTTGGCGCGAAAGGCGTCGACTTCGTCCGGCGACATCAGGCCGCCCTGGAGTTCGAGACTGCGCACCGAGTCGGGCGCCAGCTTGCCGAAATAGTCGGACTCGACGGTGCAGAGATAACGCTTGGCCGTCACATGCAGGCGGACCGGCTCGCTGACCGCGGGACCGAAGCGCTCGGCCAGCCATTGCGCGCCCAGCTCCTCGTGCACGTCGTCGACGCCCTGCGAGGCCGGGTCTTCGCCCAGCCCGTGGATCATGTGCCCGACATCATGCAGCAGCGAAGCCAGCACGGTTGCCGGCGGCGCGCCGTCGGCCTCGGCCAGGGCTGCCGCCTGCAGCGCGTGCTGCAGCTGGTTGATGTCGGAGAGGCCGTAGCGGCGCGTGGCGCGGCCGACGAAGATTTCGAGGAGTTCCTGGCGAAGCGGGTCGTTCATGCGTTCTTTTTACCATGAACCGGCTCGTATCCGGGAATCAGGGAAAGCGCCTGCTTCAAAGGGTCCGGCTGCCACGCGCGCGTAACAAAATCGCCATGCATGTCGAGCCCGCCGGTGGGACCCACGAAGCACGCCGTGCCCGGCGTCAGGGCCTTCGGAACCGTGCGTGTGAAGGAGATGCGCCGCTTGGTCAGCAGCCCCTGCAGGGTGGCGTTCTCCTCCCTGGTCGAGTCGGTGAAGCCGCTCAGCAGGAAGGCCTGCCGTCGGCGGGCGGCGAACCACGCGGCGAATTTCGGCTCCTCGCCATAGAGCGCATCCAGCAGGATCAACCCGTTCACGCGATGGTTGGCGCCGCCGCGCTCCAGCGCATAGGCGGCCGACAGGTAGCCGCCGCTGTAGGCGGCGATCGTCACCGGCGCCAGATTGAAGCCGCGGCCGGCCTTGCGGTCTCCATAGAGGCGCATCAGCCGTTCCGCCGCCTCGTCGAGATACTTGGCGAAATGTCCGCCCCGCCAGAAATTGCCGGCGCTCGAATCGAGGGCGTCGACGGCGAGCTGCGGCGCGACCAGCGCGATGTTCTTGCCCGACTCGGCGACCTGTCGCGGCACGGCCTGGCGCAGCACGACGTCGCGCTCGAGGGTCGCGCCCTGGCCATGGAGGAACAGCAGGATCATCACCGGCCGCAACGGATCGAAACCCTGCGGCAGGTAGAGCAGCGAGCGGCGATCGCCGTAGGTCGTCTCCTCCCAATAGACGTCGCCGCGTCCGGTCGTATGGCCGCGCCGCTTGCCGTCGCGCGCGTCGAGGAAGGGCTTGGTCGTATCCGGGATGAAGCCGCGATAGGGAAAGGGCGAGGCGTCGAACGCAGCGAGCTGCGTCTTCGCCTCTTTCAGGCCGGGCGGCGGCGCGGGCGCGGCCGGCTTTGCGGCAGGCACCGGCGCGGGTTTCGCAGCAGGCTTGGGCGCCTGCCGCTTGCTGGGTTTCTTCGGCTGGGCGTGCGCGGCGGTCGGCATCAGGAGAGCCCCCAGCAGCAGCGCCCGCCGCTTCACGCGACGGCGGTCCGCCCTGCCCCCGTCGCCTGGGGCTGGAGCGGCATGATGACGGAGAAGAAGGCCGGCAGTGCGATCAGATAGGCGAAGGCGCCGACCAGCACCACGGCAGGCAGGCCGAAGCTGGTCGCCACGATCGGCACCAGCGCGGCGCCGATCACCGAGAAGCAGCCGTTGATGCCCCACGCCCACAGGAACATGTGATCCTTGCCCAGACGCCCGAGCAGCGTCATCGCCGTCGGCATGGGGAAGCCCATGAGGAAGGCCGGCGGGAAGACGATCAGCAGGCAGAGCAGGATGCGCAGCGCGTAGGGCAGCGTGCCGATCCAGTCGAGCGCGTAGTCGATGGTGAAGGCATAGATCGCCAGGATCGCGAAGATCGCGAGGAACACCTTCGGCATGAACGAGCGCGCCCGGTCGAGATAGCGCTCGGAGAAGAAGCTGCCGATGCCGGAGAAGACCAGCATGCCGGTGATCAGCACCGAGGCCGAGACCGTGGCGTTGGAGAGCGCCAGGATGAAGTGGGAGATCATGCCCACCTCGACGATGATGTAGCCCAGGCCGAGGCACAGGAAGTACAGCATCGTGCCGGCCTTGCCGGGGTAGCGGCTGAAGATGGTACGCCAGCCGAACACGACCGGGAACAGCACGAGCGTCAGTGCGAAGACCGTGGCGATGCCGAGCGTCGCCCACAGCAGCAGGTAGCCCCACTCGTCCTGCACCAGCTCGAGCCGGTCGGTGAACTTCAGCAGGTCGGGCACCTTGATGTAGGCCGCGAAGTACGGCTGGTGGTTGGTCAGGATGCGGGTGTCGAAGACATATTTGTCCGCCACTTCCTTCTGCCAGCCACCGTTGATCAGATAGTGCCACGCGAGGCGGCCGAGCACGGTGGCCGGCACGACCGGCGCCGGCGGCGGGCCGTCGGCCTTGGCTTCGGTTGCCCCGGGAGCCCCCCCTGTCGTCGCTCCGGGGGGCGGCTTGTCGTTGGGCTCCGTCTCGGCCGGCGCGGTCGGATCGGTCGCGTGGCCGGCGAAGAAGAACTGGTCGCGGTAGTCCGACAGGATCTGCGGCAGGGCCGACTCGTCGACCTTGAAGCCGGGATAGTAGATCTCGTCAAACGACATCGCCTTGGTGTGGGCGTTGAGCAGCTGGATCTCGGCCGGCGTGAAGCCGTCGCGCTTGTAGAGCACGGTGGCGGTCGAGAGATAGGACGAGACGACGTAGAACTTCTGGGCGATGTCCTTGCCGCCATCGACGTCGCGGGCCGCGGCGGCCATCGTGGCATAGAGCTTCAGCACCGACTTCGGTGGCTCTTCCTTGTTCCACAAGGTCACCGACAGGACGCCGCCCGGGGTCAGGGCGCGCATGTAGGCGCTCATCGCCTCGCGGCTGTAGGAATACTTCTCGACGATCGAGAAGCCGCCGGGGCTCGACAGGCCGGCCGAATCGGCCAGCGACAGGTCGATCACGTCGTAGCGGTTCTTCGTATGGGCGACGTAGAGGCGACCGTCATAGTCGATGACGTTGACCTTCGGATTGTTCAGGACGTCGCCGGTGAAGTCGCGCAGGAACTTGTCCTCGCGGAAGGCGGACAGCAGCGCCGGGTTGCCCTCGGCCACCGTGACCTGGCTGGAGCCCGACTTCAGCGCCACCGCCGTCGAGATGCCGCCGCCAAACTGGACCACGAAGGTCTTCGGGTCCTTCTTCAGCAGGTAGGGGTAGTACATCGGCAGATACTTGAAGTACGCCGTCTGCTCGGCCGGCAGGTCCTTGATGATGCCGGCCGGACCCTCGGAATCGATGTAGAGGCCGAGATAGGCGTTCGAAGGCATCTTCTCGAGGTTGAAGGCCGCATTGTCGGACTGGCCGGGCGCGAAGTGCAGATACGAGCTGGCATAGACCTCGATGTAGCCGAACGGCGAGGCGCGCTCGTAGACGCGCTGGGCGTCGGGAAACTTGCGGGCGTAGGAAACGCCCTTGTAGTCGGACACGGCGAGCTTGGGGATGCCCAGCACCTGCGGCGCAAAATGGTGCGCGGCCGCCGACAGGATGGCGACGACGACGATGGCCATCGTGCCGCGGCGATCGCCCAGCGCCACGAACCACAGGATGCCGCCGGCCAGCCACAGCAGCAGCGGCGCCATGATCAGGTCGTCGGGCCGCCAGGCATACATCGCCAGCAGCACGGCGAGGCCGCACAGGCCCGAGCCGACGAGATCGGCGAAATAGACGCGGCTGAAGGTCTTCTTGGCCTTCAGGAAGATGACGCCGAGATACAGGGCGCCCGCCAGGAACGGCAGGAAATAGAGCACGAAGTTGGCGAACAGGCGCCACTTCTGAATCGGATCGGAGATCAGGAAGATCGCGTTGAACGGCACCTGCTGGGCGGCGAGGTTGCACACCACCATCAGCGGGCCGAAGGCCAGCAGCGCGCCCTTCACCGAGCCGACCCAGTGGCGCTCGAACCAGCTCTTGCCGACACACATCACGGCGCTGGTGAGGCCGAAGCCGAACATGGCGAGGCTCACCACCAGCGAGCCGAAATGGGCCCAGCTGCCGACGGAGAACACGCGCATGATGCCGATCTGCAGCGCGATGATGCTGCCGGCGACCAGGCCTACGGAAAGATAGAAGGAGAGCGGCGGGCGGTGATCGAGATCGACCGTGACGGACAAGGGGGATCTCCGTTGTTTTTGTTGGATCGCTTCATGCGATCTCTAGAGGGGACGACCTTCAGCCGTTCCGATCTTGATTGTCATCCCGAGGCCGCGGGCCGAGGGACCTTTGCTGTCCGCGAAAGGTCCCCCGCTTCGCTCGGGATGACACCGGTACCGAGACGCCGTCCGCACAACCTCAGCGGTTGTGCGTGCCGACGATCTTTTCGCCATCGAGCTTGGTGAAGGGCACGAACGGCACGATCTTGCCGCCGTAGATGTCCTCGCGGCTCGTGGTGATGGAGCCGTCGGCGCCCTGCGTCTTGGTCACCTTGAGCACGCGCTGCGCGCCCGGCGGACCGACCGGAATCACCATCAGGCCACCGGACTTGAGCTGCTGCAGCAGCGGCGGCGGGACGTGGTCGATGCCGCAGGTCACGATGATCTTGTCGAACGGTGCAGCCTCTGCCCAGCCGTAGAAGCCGTCGGCGGCCTTGGTCTTGATGTGCTTGTACTCGGTGTAGCCCTTGTCGATCAGCTTGTCGTACAGGCCCCGCGTGCGCTGGGCGAGCGGCGCGATGATCTCGATCGTATAGGCATTCTCGGTGAGGTTGGCGATGTAGGCCGACTGCACGCCCGAACCGGTGCCGATCTCGAGCACCTTCTCGCCGCGCTTGACGTCGATGACATTGGTCATGCGGCCCTGGACGTGCGGGCCGGACATGGTCACGCCGTAGCCGATGTCGAGGAAGGCATGCTCGTAGCCGCGCTTGGCAATCGCCGGGCTGATCGCGGCGAACTCTTCGCGCGGGGTAAGCAGGAAGGCGCGCATCGTCGCCTGGCCCCAGATGTCCTTGTTCCGGATCAGGGCCTGGAAGCGGTCCCAGCGCTGGCCGAGGGCAACGGGATCCTCACCGCGGGCCTTGCCCCAGGCGATGAAGTTCTCGCGCGAGTCCATCGGCGGGTTGAGATCCCAGCTGTAGGGCTTGATCGTGGCAGCGATGGCCGGGGCGGCCAGGGCACCGGCGGCGAGCGCGACCGAGCCGGAGACGAAAGTGCGCCTCTTCAAGATATTCCTCCTTGGCGCGGACCCGTTGAAAGAGAGGGACAAACCGCCGGAAAAGCCCGGCGGTTCGGGGGCGACCGCGCGCCGAATAGATACGGGAATTGTGGCGGATTTGCCAGCGCGGCCATGCTAGGTGGTCCGTAACAATCACGAATCGAGGGAGGCCTCATGAGCCGTAATCTGACCCGCCGCGCCGCCTTGGGCGCCGCCGCCGCCCTGCCCGCAGCCGCCCTGCTGCCCCGGGGTCTGCAGGCCCAGGCCGCGTGGAAGCCGACCCAGAACGTCCGCATCGTCGTCCCGGCCGCGCCCGGCGGCACCACCGACATCGCCGCCCGACTCCTCGCGGCCTTCCTGACCGAAGCCTGGGGCCAGTCCTGCGTCGTCGACAACAAGTCGGGCGCCGGCGGAGTCATCGGCTCGACCGAGGTCGCCAAGGCGGCGCCCGACGGCAACACGATCCTGATGGGCAACATCGGGCCGCAGTCGATCGCCTACTCGCTCTACCGCAACATGCCCTACACACAGGCCAGCCTGATCCCGGTATCCAACGCCATCACCGCCCCCAACGTGCTGGTGGTCCACCCGTCGGTCCCGGCGACGACGGTGCCGGAGTTCGTGGCCTGGCTGAAGGCCCAGAACGGCAAGGCCTCCTACGCCTCGTCCGGCACCGGCCAGTCGCCCCACCTGTGCGGTGCCTGGTTCCTGCAGCTCACGGGCACGAAGGCCGAGCACATCCCCTATCGCGGCGCCGCGCCGGCGCTGGCCGACCTCACGGCGGGCGTCACCCAGTTCTTCTTCGACAATCTGACGACCGCCATCGAGTTCGTGCGCGCGGGCAAGCTCAGGGCGCTGGGCCTCACCTCGGCGCAGCGCAACCCGCTGACCCCCGACCTGGTCCCGATCAGCGAGACCATGCCGGAACTGAAGCCCTTCGATGTCTCGACCTGGTTCGGCGTCTTCCTGCCGGCCAACACGCCCAAGCCCATCGTCGATTCGCTCAACGCCCAGATGAAGGCTTGGCTCTCCGATCCGAAGACCCTGGAGCGCATCAAGACCATGGCGGGCTTCCCCGCCTACGGCACGCCCGAGCAGTTCAACGCCTTCGTCACCGCGCAGATCGCGCAATGGAAGGGCGTCATCGACAAGGAAGGGCTTAAGCTCGACGTGAACTGAGACTCACATGATCTGGTTCACGACGCCGCCATCGACGCGCATGGCGGCGCCCGAGGTGCCGGACGCGGCTTCGCTGCAGAGATAGACGCCAAGCGCTGCCACCTCCTCCGACGAGGTGAAGCGCCGGATCAGCGAAGTCGGCCGAAAGTCGCGCAGGAAGCCCGCCTCGATCTCCGCGACACTCACGCCCGTGGCCTGCGCCCGCTCGGCGCGCATCCGGTCGGTGTTCTCGGTGTGGGTCGGACCGGGCAACAAGGCGTTCACCGTGACGCCCGTGCCCGCGAGTTCCATGGCGAAGCCGCGCGACAGGGAAAGCTGCGCGGTCTTGGTCATGCCGTAGTGGATCATCTCTCGGGGAATGTTCAGCGCCGATTCGCTCGAGACGAAGACGATCCGTCCCCAGCCCCGCCCGGCCATTCCGGGCGCGTAGTGGCGCGTGAAGCGCACCCCACTCATGACGTTGACCTCGAAGAAGCGCTGCCATTCGCCGTCGTCGATCTCGAAGGCGGGCTTGCGGCCATAGATTCCGAGATTGTTCACCAGGATGTCGATCTGCGGCACCTTGCCGAACACGAGCGCCGCACCCTCCGCCGTGGCGCAATCCGCCGCGATGCCCATGGCTTTGGCGTCCGGCACGGCTTCCCTCAGCCGTTTCAACGCGTCGTCGACGCTCGCCTGTCCGCGGCCCGTGATCACCACGCTCGCGCCTTCGGCGGCGAGTCCCTTGGCGATGGCGTAGCCGATACCGACGGTCGAGCCGGTGATAAGCGCATGCTTGTTGGCAAGTCCCAGTTCCATGGCATTCCCTCCTTCAGGGCGGTGGCACGGTAGGCAGCGCTCTCGGGCCTTGCCAAGCAGCGGTCTGCAGCAACCATCAGCATTCTGATATTCGGAGTCGCCGATGTCCCAACCCCGCCTCACTTACGATGCCTTTGCCAGGATCGCACCCGTCGCCCGACAGTCGCTGATCGCCATGGGCCGGCAGGCCGACGACTCCGGGATCGACAAGCAGATCATCGAGCTGGTGAAGCTGCGCGTTTCGCAGTTCAACAACTGCGCCTTCTGCCTGCAGATCCATCTCAATGTCGCGCGCAAGCTCGGCGTGCCGCAGGAGAAGCTCGATCTGGTGGCAACATGGGAAGAGGCCGGCATCTTCCCGGAGCAGGAACGCGCGGGGGCTTACCTGGGCGGAGACGCTGACGCGCCTCGTCGGCCGCAGCGTCTCGAACGAAGCCTACCAAGCGGTGCGCCGGCACTTCAGCAAGGAGGAAGTCGCCTTCCTCTCGGTCTCGATCGCCACGATCGATGCCTAGAACCGGCTGGGAGCCGCGTTCCGCTTTGCCCCACCGATTCAGAGGACGACGGTGGCGGCGGCGTGAACTGACTACCTTGCAGGTAGTTGCCGCCACCCGCGCCGGTGGCAGAAGCTCAGGAACATGTGGATCTCCATTGCCCTGCCGCTCGCCTTCGCCGTCGTCGGCGCCATTCACCTGATGCCGGTCGCGCCGGTGTTCCTGCCCGAAACACTGTCACGCCTTTACGGCATCGCGCCGACCGACACGACGATGCTGGTGCTGATGCGCCATCGCGCGCTGCTGCTGGCGCTGGTCGGCATCCTCTGCCTGTGGGCCTGCTGGTGGGCGCCGATTCGACCCGCCGCGCTGCTGGCCGCGGCGATCAATGTCGTGGGCTTCCTCGCCTTCTATGCGCTGTACGGCAACCCCGACGGCGCGCTGAGGGTCATCGCCGTTGCCGATCTGATCGCGCTGCCGTTCCTCGCTTTCGCTGCCTGGGCCACCTTGGTTCGCTGAAGGAGAAATGCAACTGACAATCGTTCTCACATGAGATACGATGTTGCCATGCCTGACATCACCCCTGCGCGCGAGCCTCGTCTGCTCGCCCTCGACCAGTTGCTCTCCCGCCGCTCCGCGGGTCCCCTGCAGGAGCCGGCGCCCGACGGCGCCGACCTCGACCTGATCCTCGATGCGGGCCTGCGCGCGCCCGATCATGGACGGTTGAGGCCCTGGCGCTTCGTCGTCATCCGCGGCGAGGCGCGCCTCGCCTTCGGCGAAAAGCTGGGCGAGGCCGCCGCGGTGCGCGATCCGGCGAATTCCTCAGCCCTCGCCGAACGCTATCGCGCCTGGGTCCGGCGCACGCCGATGCTGATCGCCGTCGGCGCCGTCGTGAAGCCGGGCAACATCCCCGAGATCGAGCAGCTGCTGGCCGCCGGGGCGGCCGCGATGAACATGCTGAACGCGCTGCACATGCTGGGCTATGGCGGCATGTGGGTGACCGGCCCGACTACCTACGATCCCGCCGTAAACAAGCTGCTGGGCTTCGAAGCACCGTCGCGCCTCGTCGGCTTTCTCACGGTCGGCACGCCAGCCCCCTCGACCGCCCCGATCCCGGCGCGGCCCGCGCGGGCCGCGCACGACGCTGAATGGGCACCCGGCTGTGGCAGGGCGCG
>JBILYJ010000663.1:0-2577 GCA_044377795.1 Reyranella sp.
GGCCCGCGCCGCCCTTCACGATATCCTCGAGCTTGAGGGTGGTCACCGAGCTGATCAGCATCGCCACGTTGCCCGCGCCTGCCCCCTGGGCGACGGTGATTCCGCCGCCGGGCTCGAACGATTCCAGCGATCCGACGGGCGCCAGCATCACCGGCAGGCGGATCTTCTGCCCGAGGATCTCGGAGGACGGATCGATTTTCGAAACGTCGCGCAGCACGCGCGGCTTGAAGGCGATCGTGTCGAGCGCCAGCCGGTTGCGGCGCAGCGTGGTCTCGGTCTCGGTGCCGCCGATCAAATAATCCCAGATGTTGGGATTGAGCCTGATTTTCGCCGCTTTTACGATCTCGTGTAGCGTTACGAAGTCGCTCTCAAGGCCGCTCGTCATCGTTTCCTCGAATCTTTCAATTTCGATGGTTTTCTTGCGCGTCTCCTGCGTCACGTCAACGTGGCGTCACAGGCGGCGACCAGCATTGACGGTGGCAGCTCTGGACGATTTTATCGCCATCGGGCATCTGCCCGGCGGAACCTGCTGGAACGGCCTGCTCGCCCGCAGGCAATCGGTAAAGGACTTGAGATGAAGAGACGCGTTCTGACGGCAGCACTGGTCTTCGGGTGGATGGCGGGGCCGGCCTTCGCTGCCGATCCCGTGCCCGCCCTTAGGGAAACGCCGATGTTCGCCGACCAGGTGAAGTCCGGCGCCCTGCCGCCGGTCGACAAGCGCGTTCCCGCGCCGCCCTGGGTCGTAAGGTACTTCGCCGGCGGCGAGGGTCCCGGCCAGCAGGGCGGCCAGCTCAACATGCTGGTGGCCAGTGCGCGCGATACGCGGCTGATGACCGTCTTCAGCTACACACGCCTGATCGTCTACGACGACAAGTTCAAGCTGAAGCCTGACATCCTCGAGAGCTACGAGGAGAAGGACGGCCGCGAGTTCACGTTCAAGCTGCGCGCCGGCCACAAATGGTCCGATGGCCATCCCTTCACGACCGAGGATTTCCGCTTCTTCTGGGAAGACGTCGCCAACAACAAGGATCTCTCGTCGGGGGGCCCCAATGTCGAGCTTCTGGTCGACGGACAACCGCCCAAGGTCGAGATCATCGACCCGCTCACCATCAAGTACACATGGGACAAGCCCAACCCGTACTTCATCGAGAGCCAGGCGCGCGCCGCGCCGCTCTTCCTCTTCCGGCCCGCCCACTACCTGAAGAAATTCCACGCCAAGCACACGCCCGAAGCCGAGATCCTGAAGTCCGCCAGGGGCGGCCAGCAGAGCTGGGTGTCGATCTACCGCCGCCTGGACGTGATGTACGCCGGCGACAACGTCGATCTGCCCACGCTGAACCCGTGGGTCGGCACGACCCCATCGCCCGCACAGCGCTTCGTCTACCTGCGCAATCCCTTCTATCACCGCATCGACGAGAAGGGACAGCAACTCCCCTATGTCGACCGGGTGATCTTCACGGTGGTGGCCGCCAACCTGGTGCCGGCCAAGGCGGGCCTCGGCGAGGCCGACCTGCAACCGCGCTACCTCAACATGCGCGACTACACCTTCCTGCAGAAGAGCGCGCAGTCCTCGGGCATGAACGTGCGCCTGTGGGAGGCGGGCTCCGGTTCGCAGCTCGCGCTGTATCCCAACCTCAACGCCAACGACGCGGAATGGCGCAAGCTCATGCGCGACGTGCGCTTCCGCCGGGCGCTCTCGCTGGCGATCGACCGCGAGGAACTCAACCAGGTCGTCTATATCGGCCTCGCCAAGCCGTCGAACAACACGATCATGCCGCGCTCGGAGCTGTTCAAGCCGGAGTACGCGACCAAGTGGGCGGATTACGATCCCAAGCTCGCCAACAAGCTGCTGGACGAAATCGGCCTCACGAAGAAGGACAGCCAGGGCATCCGCCTGCTGCCCGATGGCCGACCGGCAACGATCGTCGTCGAACATGCCAGCGAGGAAACCGAAGACAATGACGCGCTCGCGCTGATCGCCGACGGCTGGAAGAAGATCGGCATCAGGATGCTGACCAAGCCGCAGACGCGCGACAACTTCCGGCTCCGCACCTCCTCGGGTGAAGCCATCATGACGGCCTTCGCCGGCGCCGTGACGGCGGTTCCGACGCCTAATACCAGTCCCAAGGAGTTCGCGCCGACCATGCTGGGCGGCCTGCAATGGGCGCGGTGGGGCATGTTCGTGGAGTCCAAGGGCAAGCAGGGCGAGAAGTGCGATCTCGAATCGGCCTGCAAGCTCCTCGATTACGTGAAGGAATGGGAAGCCGGCGCAACCGAGGAAGACCGCCGCAAGGCCTGGGACAAGATCCTCGCCACCAATGCCGACGAGGTCTTCTCGATCGGCACCGTCAACGGCATCCGCCAGCCGATCGTGGTCGGCCCGAAGGTGCGCAACGTCCCGAAGGAAGGCTACTACGCCTGGGATCCGGGCGGTTACATCGGCCTCTACCAGCCGGACACGTTCTGGATCGCCCAGTAGGGATCCGGCGCAAACCGAAGGGCCCCTCCATCGAGGGGCCTTTTCCTTGGAGTCGTGTCTTCTCTAGGCGACTCGCACCACCTCTTCCTGCGAGGCGG
>JBILYJ010000157.1:0-9993 GCA_044377795.1 Reyranella sp.
TGTCGGCCCAGGCTCTGAACACGATCAAGCAGGCTGCCGGCGCCTACAAGGCGAAGGGCAACGCCCGCATCACGGCGACCGGCCATACCGAT
Source organism: Reyranella sp. (assembly GCA_044377795.1). Taxonomy (GTDB): domain Bacteria; phylum Pseudomonadota; class Alphaproteobacteria; order Reyranellales; family Reyranellaceae; genus Reyranella. The sequence continues at coordinate 93 of JBILYJ010000157.1, forward strand.
ACCACGGGTTCGGAAGCCTACAACATGGCGCTGTCGCTGCGCCGCGCGAATGCCGTCAAGGACGCCCTGGTGCGTGAAGGCGTGCCCGCCACCGCGATCGCGGTCGTCGGTCGCGGCATGCAGGGCCTGCTGGTGCAGACCGGCCCGAACGTCCGCGAGCCGCAGAACCGCCGCGTCGAGATCGTCATCCAGTAAGCTGGATGACCCTGGACAAGGAAGAGGCGGCCCTTATGGGCCGCCTTTTTCTTTGCCGACTGTCCTGCGACCGCTTGAGCAACCAGCTGCGGCATTGGGGCGGGAGACGGGGGCTGGCGGGACTTCACGCAGGCTTGTAAAGGGCATGCCCGGGCGTATCTGGATTTCTGCTGTCCCGGTGCGATAAATCGGTTAGGAAACTCTGGCAGACGAAAAGGCATACCCGTCCGGCCATGGCCTCGACGCTCGTTACTCCCCTTCAGATCGCTCCCCGCCTCGACTACTCGATGCTGCGGAAGTCTGCGTTTGGATTCGGACTGTTCTTCGTCTTCATTTCGCCGGCCTCTCCGGACCCCCTGGCCCTGGCCGCCGGCGCCTTCACACCCTGGCTCATCCTGCGGCTGGTGGGCACCCCGACCATGCCGGCCGTCGTTGCCTACTACCTTCTCTCCCAATGGCTGCAGGTCTTCGCACGCGCGTTCCTCGCGCTGGTCGACGGCGAGCCCATGGTGCAAAGCATCTTCGGACCCTGGGTGGTCAACGCCTACTGGTACATGCTCGCATCGACAGTAGTGCTAGCTTTTGCCTGCAAGGTGGTTCTGGGAGGCATCCAACCTCCCACCGAGGAGAACTGGTCCGCCCATCTGTACTGGCGGCCGATCGACGTGTTCATGATCTATCTGGGGGCCAACCTGGTCACCTACATGGCCGGCTTCACCTTTGGCGGCGCGCTCTACCAGTTCTTCGACGCCATTGCGCGCTTCAAGATCATGGCGGCATTCCTTCTGTTTACGTCAGTCATGTCGGTGGGACGTGGATGGCCCTTCCTGTTCGCCGTGCTCGGGATCGAAATCCTTTCGGGAATGACGGGCTTGCTCGGCGACTTCCGCGGCGTCTTCGTGTTCCTCGGCGTCGCAGCGCTGGCCGCCCAGATCAGGTGGACGCCCCGGACCACCGGTTATGCCTTTCTCGCAACGTTCGGTCTGGTGGGACTGGCTCTGTTCTGGACCTCGGTGAAGTTCGAATACCGCGACATGGCAACGGGTGGCGGGGATTCGCAAGCCTTCCAGACCACGCTGTCCGACCGCGTCGGATATATGCTCGGTCGCGTCGCCGGCGTTGCAGACATCGATTGGGGGGTGGCCTCGAAGGCCCTCCTGGAACGTCTGGCTTATGTCGACATCACCGGCCTGGTGATTAATGTCGACCTTGCGAGCTCCGAACAGACGGCGGTGCGCCAATGGCGCGACGCCTTCAGCCATGTCTTCCAGCCTCGCTTCCTGTTTCCCGACAAACAGGCCCTCTCGGACACCGAGGTCTTCATCCGCCTGACCAAGACCGATCTGCTGGAGAACATGCGCGGCGGCACGTCGATCAGCGTCGGCTACATGGCCGAGAATTACGTGGATTTCGGCTTTCCGGGCATGCTGGCAGGCGTCTTTGGCGTCGGACTGATGGTCGCCCTGGTGATCCGCTTCTTCTTCTCTTTCAATGTCCCGTGGATGGTCCGCCAGGGGACGGCTCTCGCCTACGTCTATTCGATCTGTGGCAGCGGTCTCGAAGTCTCGCTGCCCAAGATACTGGGAAGCTCCGTCACCTTCGCCGTGGCCTATGGTCTTGCCTTGAAGTTCGCCTTTCCGGTTGGGCAGAGATGGCTCGAGCAGCGAGCGCGACAGGCGGCAGACCGCGAGGCAACGCGGCGCCGGATCAAGAGCCTGTTCCGCGGCGGGGGACCGCTCTAGGTCAGCAGGCGGCTGCTTCCGGGCGCCCGTCGTGCCTGGATTTACGTCGGCGGCCCTCACGGCGTGCAGGTTACCGTCGCGCCCCGTTCGCTTGCGATAGGAGTCGCTCCCCGCCGAAAACGCGGTCTTTGCCACGAGATGGACGACCGCCGCCGCGGCGTGGCACGCATCCCCGGACCCGCCACGCAGAGAGCAGGCATCAGGCCAAATCTGCGATGATGCGGCTCGTTTTCTCCCGCAACGCGCCGACGCACTCGCAGGCGCCGCGCTCGAGACCGGCACGGTCGAGGATCGCGATCTTGCCGCGCTGGTAACGGATCAGGCCCGCCTGCTGCAGCCCGTAGGCGATCAGGCTGACGGTGGGACGTCTCACCGCGAGCATCTGGGCCAGGAAATCGTGCGTTAGGCGAATCACATCGTCGTCGATGCGATCGCGCACCTGGACAATCCAGCGGCACAGGCGGCGGTCGGCGGTGTGAAGGGCGTTGCAGACCGCCGTCTGCTGCATCTGGGCCAGCATCAACTCACTGCTCAACAGCGCCATCTTCCTCAGAGTCTGGCCGGAAATGAATGCAGCTAAAACAACGGGCTATGAACAGCCCCGACAACCTCACCCTGAGGAGCATCGCGTAGCGATGCGTCTCGAAGGGTGGGCACGAGCACTTCGTCTGTTGCCCATCCTTCGAGACGGCCACTTCGTGGCCTCCTCAGGATGAGGTAAGGGCTTGAATTGATTAAATTCATTTCCGGCCAGCCTCTCAGGACAGGACTTTAGCCGACGGCGGTTCGGAAGTCGGCCACGGGCATTCGCCAGGCCGTTGCGTCGATCTGGACGATCGCGCGCGTACCGGCGGTGTGATTTCCGAGCGCGGAAAGCGCCCCCAGTATAGCTTCCCGGCCGAGTGTCGCAGTCTCGATTGCCGAGCCATCCTGCATCATGGCAACCAGGGAAATCATGCCGCTTTCGATGAAGTAGACGTGCTCGATCCGCTGCTCTGGTTCCTGAAGGACCGAGCCCTGGGAGAGCCTGTTGAAGGCCAGGTAAGGCTTCAAACGGAGTTGTTCGGCTGATGGCAGGGCGGACAGAAAGAAGTTCTTCGGTTCGAACGCAGTCGTCGCTACAGCTGTTTCCTCGTTTGCCGGGACACCGCGTTCACTCTCACGGGCAGCCTGTTGATCCGTCCTGGATCGGCTATCACCGTAGGCGCGCGCCGGTTTGTCGGTCGATCCACTAACGAACGAAGAATGGGTTCCTGGCCGTATCGGCATGTGTGTCGCTCAGAACGGCAGGGCCCGGCCGTGAGGCATGCGTCGGCCCAGCCGATCCCGCTTGACCACAGACCCGTCTTTCGTGCCGCCCTTGTTGGTTTTATCGTCCATGACGGCGGCTTCAGCATGGCGCCTTCCCAACGGCGTGAGACGCGGTCCGCTCGGACCGTCGTGCAAAAGCCCGAGCAGTTCCAGGCGCAACCGGTGCGCTGACGGAAGCTTGACGGTTTGGCCGACGGACAGCGCTCTGAGGAGACGCTGCTCCTCTGCGCTGATCCGCACCTGCGCGGTCGGCATAACTCACGGCTCCTTGGATCCAGGGTGGACACGAGCGCCGGGCTCAGGCGTCCGCTGGTCGTGCAACGGGGCCCTGGAAAGGGGGTTCCGGGTAGAGGCCTTTTTGTCGGCCCTTCCTGGGATTAAGGCAGGCCGAGCTCTGCCGCCTTGATCTGCAGGGCCAGATACTTGGAATACATGCGGCATTGGGCGAAGGAGCCGCCCTGGAACCACAGCCCTTGCTGCGCCGTCGCAATCCACATGTTGCGCAATTCCTGGGTGCGGTCGTCGAAGCCCCAGACAGGTCCGACCTTGTGGGCAATCTCCGGCCCGAAAAGCTGTTCGACCAGGTGATCCTGGCCCTTGTAGCCGGTCGCCAGCACGATCAGGTCGGCAGGCCGTTCGCGGCCATCCTTCATCACGAGGCCGGTCGCCGTGAACGAGTCGATGTCGGCATACTGGATCAATCCGATCTCGCCTTTCGCCACGAGATCGGAGGCGCCCACGTTGAAGTAGTAGCCGCCGCCGCGGCCGCGGTACTTGAGCGGCCAGCCCGTCCCGTCCTCGCCGAACTCAAGCCGGAAGCCTACCCGCTCCAGAGCTTCGAGGAGGGGTGTATCATGCGCCCTGGCCTGGTCGGTAAGGAGGCGATGGGCCTTCTTCATCACCCGCAGTGGCACCGATACGTTGATCAGGTCGCGATCTTCGAGGGTCGGTCCCTTGCCGTAGTAGATGCCGTCATAGAGCTGCGCGCCCGGCTCGACATTGACGATGAGCGTCGGGCTCCGCTGGACGATGGTGACATGGGCGCCATTGCCGTGAAGGTCCTGTGCGATGTCGTGCGCACTGGTGCCGGTGCCGAAGACGTAGACGGGCCGACCCCTCCAGTCCGCGCCGCTGGCGAACCTGCTGGAATGGACGACGGTGCCGGCGAAGCGGTCGAGGGTCGGGATCTCCGGAATGTTCGGCGTGCCGCTCACGCTGGTCGCCATCACGATGTGCCGGGGGTGCAAAGTTCGATGGGCGCCGCCGGCCACGTCCATGTCGAGTTCGACCACCCAGCGCTTCGCGGCAGCATCCCACGCCGCGCCCTTGAAGCTGGTGCCGGTCCAGAAGTCGATCTCCATGGTCTCGACATAGGATTCGAGCCAGTTCGCGATCTTGTCCTTGGGAATGTACTTCGGCCAGGTCTTCGGGAAGGGCAGGTAGGGGAAGTGATTCGAGTGCTTCTGGTTGTGCAGCTTCAGCCCATGATAGCGCTTGCGCCAGTTGTCGCCGATCCGCGCCATGCGGTCGACGACGAGCGCCTCTACGCCCAGCGCCTTGAGGCGCGCTGCTGCGGTGATGCCGGCGTGGCCGCCGCCCACGATCAGCACGGCGGGATCGCGATCGGTGTAGCGCGAGGCTTCACGGCGCCGATCGAGCCAGTTGGGCCCGTGGAAGTCGCGCTCGAAAGCGGGTTCCTCGGCCTTCTCGAGGATCGTCTCCTCTTCGTGGCCGCGCAGCGCCTCGAGTGACGTCAGCAGTGTCCATGCCCGGGCTGCTCCGGCACGGCAGTCGCTGCGCTTCAATCGAACGATGCCGGCGCCCGTGCCGATCGCGGTTTGGAACGTCAGGATCGCTTCGATGCAGGGCTCGCCCGCCCGCTCGACGTCGCGCGGCGCATACCGCTCCGGATCGATCGCGAAGCCCGAGGCGCCGCTTGCTGCCGCCGTGTCGACCAGTCGCCGCGCGACTTCGGAGCGGTCGCTCACGGTTTCGATCGTGCGCGTCAGTGCGACGATGTCGCGCCAATCGGCATCCGGCCGGAACAGTGCGCCCACGCGGTCGGGAGCGCGTGCCTCGAGCGCCGCGTTCAGGTCGGCGAGCCAGTCACTGACGATACGTTTTGCATCACGGTTCAATTCGATATCCATGCGAAGAACCTGTCGAATGCCGCCGGCGAAGACAACAGATAAGGCGCGCGACGCCGGTGCAGCGGAATCGAGGAGACCGGCGTTTTCCGATCGGGAGTGGCCCTTTTTGCCTTTGGGTCATTGCTTCTCCCCAAAGGACTGATGCCCCGTTTCCGCAAGGAAACGGGGCTTTTTGCGCCGGTGGGTCGATCGTGTGAAACTGCCAGAAGCTCTGGGGAGAGCGGGGGACGGCAATGGCACTATGGCGGTTCGTGTGGGCGTTTTGCGTTGCGCTGGCTGGCAGCGTGGCGCTGGTCGCGAGCATCGCGTCGCCGGCCTCGGCGCAGCAATGGACCGAGGTGAGGGAGGAGAACTTCAAGGTCGAGATGCCAGGCCGGCCCGAGCGAACGGTCCAGGAGGTGACGGTCAACGGTACCGGAGAGGTCGTCGACCAGATCGAGCGGACGGTCACCCTGGGCGCCACGGAGTATTTCCTCTCCCACACGCCCTACCGGAAGATGCCGCCCGACCTCACGCCCGCGCAGATGCTGTTGAACAGCCGCGACGGTCGGCCCGGCCACCTCCTTGCCGACCGGCCACTCACCGTTTCCGGCGCCCCGGCACGCGAATACGTTCATGAAGAGGATGGCTGGGTCCTGGCAACGCGCGCCATCTATGCAGGTGACACGCTCTACCAGCTCATCGTGGTCGGCAGGGCCGGGGTCCAGACGGCGCCGGCGACGCGACGCTTCTTCGAATCCTTCACCCTGGCACCGCGCCAGGCTCCTTAGCTAGGCGCCGCCGCGGTCGGCGCGGTGGAGCCGGATGGTCAGAAGCAATGCTCGGCCGAGCATCGCGCTCCCGCAGAACATGGCGACGAGGGCGGCTCCAAGCCGGAAAATCTCCAGTTCCGGATTGCCCAGGAACGCAGCCACGCACTCCACGACGACGGCGGCCCCCACGGCGATCGCCACCCAGAGAAGAACGAGCTTGGCGGCGTCCGTGAGGTCCACTTGTGGCCGGTACATGTCATGCCGGATGCCGATCATCATCCCGCGTGCCGCGCCAAAGACGAATCCGGCGGCGAGCGCGGCGCCGAACAGCCAGCGCGGCTCGCGCTCGGCGAGTTGGAGGAGGGAGAGGATGGTCCCGGCGAAGAGCGCCAGCAAGGCGGGCGCGAACAGGCGCCATGTCGAAATATAGCGTCGGCGCACCTCTCGCAGCGAGAGGTAGATGCAGCTGCCGGCCGCTCCGACCAACAGCAAATGGACCAAGGTCAGATTGTGAATCACCTGTTCAGCTTACACGGCAATCGTTTCAAAGAAAGGGTTCCTCCATTTGTCGCCGAGGCCCTATCCGGAGAGCGGCCTTGCGCCGACCCGATCCCGGCGATTCCGGCAAGCGGGGCCGGGTTTCGAGTAACCGCCATTTCGTGCGTGTTGCCTCCCTCCGGTAGTCGTGGTTTCTTCCGCGCCACACGGGGGAGCGAAACGAAAACTAGGGAGCTTCATATGAATAGACGTCAATTCATCGCCGCCGGCTCGGCCGCCGGCGCTTTCGGTCTGGTCGGCGGGGCCCTGCCGGCGGCCGCACAGACTCAATTCTCGATCGCTACCGGCACGACGGGCGCCGTCTACTATCCGCTCGGCGGCGCGATGGCGAACATCCTGAGCAAGAAGGTCCCCGGCTGGGCGGTGACCGCCGAGGCGACGGCAGGCTCGGTCGCCAACATGCACATGATCCGGGACGGCAAGGCGCAGATGGCGCTGACCCAGTGCGACACGGCCTATGATGCCATCAAGGGTCTCGACAAATTCAAGGACAAGCCGGTGGAGTCGCGCACGCTGGCGGTCGTCTATCCCAACCTGGTGCATTTCGTGACTATGGAAGGCACCGGCATCAACAAGCTGTCCGACATCAAGGGCAAGCGCATCTCGACCAGCGCGCCGGTGAGCGGATCCGAGGTCATGGCGCTTCGCATCATCGACGAACTCGGCCTGAAGCTCAGCGACATCAAGCGCGAGCGCCTGTCGCCGGCCGAGAGCACGAACGCCATGAAGGACGGCAAGCTCGACGGCTACTTCTTCAACGGCGGGCCGCCGGTCGCGGCGATCACCGACCTGGCGGCGACCCAGGGGGTCAAGATCAAGCTGATCTCGACGGCCGACCTGGTGCCGACGCTGAACAAGAAATACGGTCCGGTCTTCGCCGCCAGCCAGATTCCGGCCAAGGCCTACCCGAACCAGGATGCGGCGGTGCCGGTGATCGCGATCTGGAACATCCTCGTCGTGCCGGCGTCGATGAGCGACGATCAGGCCTACACGATCACCAAGACGCTGTGGGAGAACCATGCCGACCTGATCGCCACCCATAAGGCGTCGACCGACATGACGCCGGAAAACCAGAAGGCCGCGAATTCTTCGGTCCCGTTCCATCCCGGCGCGATGAAGTTTTTCGCCGAGAAGGGCATCAAGCTGTCGTAAGGGCAGGACGACTGGCGGGGCCCTCCAATAGGGGGGCCCCGTTTCCATTTTGGGGTGGGAAGAACGATGACGGTCCAGGCCGAGCTGCTTAGCGACGAGGAAAAGCGCAAGATCGAGGAACTCGTCGAGCAGGAAGAAGGCGGCATCCACAGGTTCGTGGGCTGGTGGGGCAAGGTCCTCACCTTCATCGCCTTCACCATGACCATCTTCCATCTCTACGCCGCGGCCTCGACCATCGACACGCAATCCCTGCGCGAGATCCACGTCGCCTACGCGCTGTCGCTGGTCTTCCTGCTCTTCCCGGCGGTGAAGAGCTGGCGCAACCGGGTCGCACCGTGGGACATCGCGGCGGCCGGACTGGTGGTCGTCGTCATCTGGTACATGATGACGGGCGGCAGCTGGACGAGCCTCGCCGCCTCCGACGACTTCCTCGATCGTTACGTGTCACCAACCCAGACCGATCTGGTGATCGGCGGCATCCTGATCCTGCTGGTGCTGGAATCGACCCGGCGGGCGACCGGCTGGATCATGCCGATCCTCTCGGCGGCGTTCCTGGCCTATGCGATGTGGGGCAACTACCTGCCGTCGCCGTGGAAGCACAAGGGCTACCCGCTCTCAGACCTGATCGCCGAAGAATACATGACGCTGAACGGCATCTTCGGTTCGGCCATCGACGTCTCCGCCACGCTGATCATTCTGTTCACGATCTTCGGCGCCATCCTGCAGGCTTCCGGTGCAGGACGCTTCTTCATCGATTTCTCGCTGCGGGCCATGAAGGGGCAGCCGAATGCGGCCGGTCGCGCGGTGGTGCTGTCGTCGTTCCTGCTGGGAGGACCTTCCGGGTCGGGCGTTGCCACCACCGTGACCATCGGCACCGTCGCCTGGCCGATCATGAAGGAGGCCGGCTATGGCAAGTCGGCGGCCGGCGGCCTGCTGGCGGCGGGAGGCCTCGGTGCCATCCTGTCGCCGCCGGTTCTGGGGGCCGCAGCCTTCCTGATCGCCGAATATCTGAAGATGTCCTACCTGGACATCGTGCGGATGGCCCTCATCCCCACCTGCCTCTACTACTTCGGCCTGCTGATGATGACCGAGATCGATTCGCGCAAGTACGGCTTGCGCGCCGTCGATCCCACGGTCGATCTCACGATGTCGCAGCTGATGACGCGGTACGGCTTCCACTTCACGTCGCTGATCTCGGTGGTCGTGCTGATGGTGTGGGGCTTCTCGGCGACCTATGCCGTGTTCTGGTCGATCCTGCTCGCCATCCTGGTGAGCTACTTGCGCGCCGACACTGCTCTCTGGCCCAGCCGCCTCTTCCAGGCGCTGGCCGACGGCTCGATCCAGGCGTTGGGCGTCGCTGCGACCTGCGCCTGTGCCGGCCTCATCGTCGGCGTCATCACCAAGACCGGCCTGGCGCTGAAGTTCTCGTCGATCGTCATCGACCTGGCCGGCGGCTCGGTTTTCTGGACGGCGATGTACACGGCGCTGATCGTCTGGGTGGTCGGCCTCGCCGTGCCGGTGACGGCCTCCTACATCATGTGCGCCGTCATCGCGGCGCCCGCGCTGATCAAGCTCGGCATCCCGGACTATGCCGCGCACATGTTCATCTTCTACTACGCCGTGCTCTCGGAAGTTTCGCCCCCGACCGCGCTGGCGCCTTTCGCGGCCGCCACGATAACGCGCGCCGATCCCTACGTGACCACGTTGCAGAGCTGGAAGTATGCGCTGCCGGCCTTCCTCGTGCCGTTCATCTTCGTGCTCGATCCGATTGGAATCGGACTGCTGCTCGAGACGCCCAAGAACATGAGCTGGCTCTGGATCCCCTGGGTCACGCTGGGGGCAACGGGGGGCATCGTTGCACTGGCGGTGGCGGCCCAGGGCCATCTGTGGCGGCCCCTCGGGGTGGGGACGCGCACCATCTGCGGCCTGGCCGGCATCGCGCTCACCTTCCCGGGCATCATCGACGACTTCGTGGGCGGCCCCGTTGCCGCGCGCCTGATCGGCCTTGCCGTACTGGCCGCGGTCATCGTCTACGAGTACA
>JBILYJ010000664.1:0-2576 GCA_044377795.1 Reyranella sp.
CACGTTCGGATAATCGGAAAGGTTCACGGTGTGCCACTCGTGACGCGCCGCCCACGGGAAGATCGACATGTCGGCAATCGTGTAGTCCTCGCCCGCCACGAAGGCGTTGCCGGCAAGCTGCTTGTCGAGCACACCGTAGAGCCGCTTGGCCTCGTCGACGTAGCGCTTCATGCCGTACTCGATCTTGGTCGGGGCCGCCCGCAGGAAGTGATGCGCCTGGCCGAGCATCGGGCCGAAGCCGCCCATCTGCCACATCAGCCATTGGATCGAATCGTAGCGCCTGGCGCCGTCGGCCGGCAGGAACTTCTTCGTCTTGTCGGCGAGGTAGATCAGGATCGCACCCGACTCGAACAGGCTGTACGGCTTGCCGCCCGGACCGGCGGGATCGACGATCGCGGGAATGCGGTTGTTCGGGCTGATGCGCAGGAACTCGGGCTTGTGCTGTTCGCCCTTGGAGATGTCGATCTTGTGCACGCTGTAGGGCAGTTCGCACTCTTCGAGCATGATGGAAATCTTGCGGCCGTTCGGCGTGCCCCACGTGTGAAGCTCGATCATCTCCCAAGTCCCCCGTTCATCGAAATGAGATAGGTCAGCCGGGCTTCAAGCCCAGCTGTCGTCGTCACCGCCTAAGCCGCCATCGTCGAGCGCAGCGGTATCGTAGTCCCCCGCCCCCGCCTGGTCGTCGGCAAGGGCCTGTTGCTGCTGGGCCGAGGAATCCGGTGGCCGCAGTTCCGGCGGCGTGGCGCCGCCCGCCGCGGCCTGCTGCTGCTGGCCGAACGGGTTGCTGCCCATCAGGCCGCGAATGCCTTCGAACAGCAGCGCACCCCCAGCCACGCCGGCAGCGGTGGCCATCGCCGTCCGCAGGAAGCTCCCGCCCGCCGGCTGCTGCTGTGGCGGCTGCTGCGGCGCAAGGGCGGCCTGCAGCGGCGACCGGGCGGACGGTGACGTCGACGGCACCGACGTGCGCGGCGCGGCGCTGGCGGCGGCCCCGCCCCACGGTCCGATCGGTGGCGCGCTGCCCAGGAACCCGGCGGCTGCCGGTTGGGCGGTACCTGCGTTCGCTTCCAGTTCGGCAATGCGAGCCTGAGCGGCCTTCAGCGCCTGCTCCTGGACGAGAACCGTCTGGACCAGCAGGTACGGCGCGGCCGGCTGTTGCGCCGCAAGTCCTTTGATCAACGACTCCGCTTCGCCGTCACGCGACTGTAACTCGAACGGCTTCAGCCGATCGAACAGACCCGAGATAAGATCGCGTTCCTGCTGTTGCATGACCAGACTCCCGCCCGTTCACGTTGGGCTCTGCCAACGTGGTTGCCCGTCGGCGGAGCGTCAAGGGCGGCTGCGAGTTCGTCACAGAGGGTATGAAGATCGGAACTGGAGCCAATCGAGAATGGGCAATTCGTCGGGCAGGACGAGAATCTAGGTTCTTCGAGCGCGCGGCTGTCCCACGAGTTCCAGCGCGGCCGTTCGGACAGGCTGGTTGAGGGCGGCCTTGGATGCCCGGTAGCTGCACCAGCCACCCGACCGGCAATCGCCGATGCTGCCGCCCCTCGCCGACAACGCGGCGAACACCGACATTCCAGGCCGCGACAGCAGCGACGGGAGATGCTTCATCAGAGGCCCCGGGCCGATGGCATTGACGGCGAAGGGCTGCGCCATTTGCTCGGCCTTGAGAGCACGCCAGTTCCCAAACCTGTGGTGCGCCGCGAGAAGACCAGGCTGAGGCTCGCCCGACGCAGTCCGACGCTCAAGTATGTGAACCGCCAGCGTCTCCCGGGCTGGGCGTTTGGTCGCATCCACAGAAAGCCGGAAGCGCGCCTCATCCGGTGCTGTCGTTGCGCCGTAAGGCTTACGTGAAAAAATCGATAATGAGTCCTGCAAGCTCTATCGCGGTTCCGGAAGCCGCGATTTGGCTTGGCGTGTTCGGGCTTCTGCCTTTCGGCGGTTCCGCCCTCTCGGCTGCCTTCCTGGGCGAACCGTATGGCGGGTGGGCGATCGCCGCACTCATGGCCTATGGCGCGGTGATCCTGTCGTTCCTCGGCGGCATTCACTGGGGAGTGGCTATCGCCAGCGATCCCGGCAATGGAGCGTTGCCGGGACGTCTGATGGTGAGCGTGGCGCCATCCCTCGTCGCCTGGGCCGGGTTTCTCTTGCCACTCAGGGTCGGGTTGCTGGTCCTGGCGGCCGGGTTTGCGGTTATTCTCTACGTCGACATTCGTGCAACGCGCGCCGGCGAGATGCCGTCCTGGTATCCGCGCCTTCGGCGACCACTGTCCATTGCGGTGATCGCTGCTCTTCTCTTGAGCAATATAGCCGGACCGGTGGGGGTCGGACGATGAACGTGATTTTGAAAAGAAGAGAGCTCGAGCGAGCCGAGATTTCGGAACATCCGTCGCGCGCCGCGGCGGAAGAAGCAGTGCGCACCCTGATCCGCTGGGCGGGCGACGATCCCGATCGGGAGGGCCTCGTTGGTACGCCGGATCGTGTCGTGCGGTCCTACGAGGAATTCTTTGCGGGCTATGGCGAGGACCCGCGAGAAATCCTGCAGCGGACGTTCGAGGAGATCGACGGCTACGACG
>JBILYJ010000665.1:0-2561 GCA_044377795.1 Reyranella sp.
CTTTCCCAACCTGTCGTACGATCCGCTGAAGGATTTCCAGCCCCTCAGTCTGATCGGCACGGCCTGCATGGCGCTCGTCGTGCCGCTGTCGGTGCCGGCGAACACGCCGCAGGAGCTGGTGGCCTGGATCAGGAAGCAGGACGGCGGCGTCAACTATGCCTCGGCGGCGCCGGGCAGCTCGCAGCACGTGGCGGCCGAACTCATGGTCAAGCGCGCCGGCCTCAAGGCCACCCATGTCCCCTATCGCGGCAGCGCCGCCGCCATGCCCGATCTGATGAGCGGCCGCGTCTCCTTCATGTTCGACAACCTGCCCTCGGCGCTGCCGCAGGGGCGCGCCGGCAAGCTCAAGGTTCTGGCCCAGACCTGCGCCACGCGCTCGCCGTCAGCGCCCGACCTGCAGACCATGGAGGAGTCGGGCTTTCCCGACTTCGCCATAGAGGGCTGGTACGCCATCTTCGCGCCGGCGAGGACGCCGCGCCCCATCGTCGACAAGCTGTCGGCGGACATCAACAAGGCATTGAAGCAACCGGATTCGCTGGAGCGGTGGAAGGCACTGGGCTTCGATCCGATCGGCAGCACACCCGAGGCCTTGGCCGAGCGGCAGAGGGTCGATCTCGCCTACTGGAAGAAGATGATCGAAGATACCGGCATCAAGGTGGAGTAGGCGTGTCATGGGGTATGATCTGAAAATCGTCGGCGGCGACATCGTCGACGGGAGCGGCGGTCCGCGCCGTCGCGGCGACATCGGCATCAAGGACGGCAAGGTCGTCGCCGTGGGCGAGGCGCCGGAACTGGCCGCGCAAACCGTCGATGCGGCAGGCATGATCGTCGCGCCCGGCTTCGTCGACGTCCACACCCACTACGACGCGCAGGTCCTGTGGGATCCGATGCTGACGATTTCGCCGTGGCACGGCGTGACGACGGTGGTGGTCGGCAACTGCGGTTTCGGCGTCGCGCCGACCCGGCCCGAGCACCGGGACCTCGTGCTGAGGACCCTGGAACGGGTCGAAGGGATGAGTCTGGCGGCGCTCAAAGCCGGCATCGGCCCCGACTGGCCGTTCCAGACCTTTCCGCAATACATGGATGCCCTGGAGCGCCAGCCGCTGGGAATCAACGTTGCGGTCATGGTGGGGCACACGCCGGTGCGCCTGTCGGTGATGGGCGACGAGGCGACGCTGCGGGCCGCCACGCCGGCCGAGGTGGCGGAGATGAAGGGCATCGTCGCCGAAGCCATGGAGGCTGGCGCCGTGGGCTTCGCCACATCGGTGTCCAAGGTCCATGTCGGCTATGCCGGGCGGCCGGTGCCGAGCCGTCTCGCTGCGTTCGACGAGATGCTCGAGATTGCCGATGCCGTTGGCAAATCTGGGCATGGGCTGATCCACTACAATGTCGGGCGCGAGCCGCGCTGGGAGGAGTACGAGGCGCTGCACGCGCGCTCGGGCCGCCCGGTGGTGTGGACTGCGTTGCTCGCGGGCTCGCTCGGCCCGGGCTCGCATCGCGAGCATCTGGAGAAATCGGGAGCGCAGATTGCGCGCGGTCTGCCGATCTACGCCCAGGGAGCCTGCCGTCCGATCCAGATCGAGTTCGATTTCCGGTCGCCGGTCGTGTTCGACACCTGGGCGTCGTTCGAGCGTGTGCGCGAGGCCGCCGACGAGGCGGCGCGCCGCGCCGTCTATGCCGATCCCGCGTTTCGGGCCCGGGTGAAGCGACAGGTGGCGGGTCCGGGGCCGGACGACCAGTCCTTCATGGGCAAGGAGCGGGAGGCCGACACCCGGCGGGCCTCGTTCCACGACCTCACCATCTCGGCGGCACCCGATGCGGCCATCGTCGAGCGCAGGTTGGGAGATCTGGCGCGCGAGCGCGGCGTCGATCCGGTCGACCTGATGTTCGATCTGGCGCTGCAGAGCGACCTCCGGGTTCGCTTTCGCGTCTCGCTGCTCAATTTCGTCGAGGAAGAGGTTCGCGAGATCGTTCAGGATCCCAATGTCCTGATCGCACTGGGCGATGGCGGGGCGCACATGAGTCAGCTCTGTGACGCCTGCTACGCAACCTACCTGCTGGGCCACTGGGTGCGCGAGGCCGAGGCCATCACCCTTGAACAGGCGGTGCGCCAGCTCACCTCGCGCCCGGCCGAAATCTTCGGTCTTGCCGATCGCGGCCGCCTGGCCGTCGGGCTGCCGGCCGATGTGGTCGTGTTCGATCCCGACACCGTCGGAGCGGGCGCGCTGGAGCGCGTGCACGATCTGCCGGCGGGAGAAGACCGGCTGATCAGCCATCCGAAGGGCATCAAGGCTGTGATCGTGAACGGCTGCCTGCTGCCCGAACCGGGCATCGTGCCGGATCAGGCGTCGGGCAGGTTGTTGCGCCAGCGCCCCGCGGCGTAGACTGTCGGCCCTGGAGGTCGACCATGGATTCACTCAGCGGTACGGGTCCGCGCCGCGCGCTCGACACCAAGCCGGCCACTCCCGTGCTGTTTGCCCACTTCGTGCTGCGCTCCTCGAACGTGCAGCCGATGATCGACTGGTATTCGGCGGTGCTGAACATGCGCGTGGTCCAGCGCA
>JBILYJ010000158.1:0-9944 GCA_044377795.1 Reyranella sp.
ACTCTCTGGCCGCATCGCCAGCCGTGTAGGCCCTCTCGTCGAGGCGCATGATCACAGTGGAGCGCTGGGAGATCCCGCAGCCTTATTCGGGTTCATTGGTTGGCCTCGCCAGGTCCGGCAGGTCAATGCAAGTACTTTGCAGAGTGCGATTGTCGCGCAACTTGTCCGTTGCTTCGGCGAAGACGCTCGCACACCCGTGTGTTTTCGTATCGAGGACTGGGCCGAAAACGCGTTCGTCTGCGCGCCGCTGGACGTTGCAGAACGTCCCCAGCACCCGAAACTCGCACCGTCGCTTCTGCGTAAGCCGCTTTGGGCCGACCGAGTGTTTCTGGCCGTCGCTGAACTGGCCACCGTCAGCCCCGGACTGATCGAGGGTGCCTTTCACATCGGTTCGGAAGTTGCGAGGAAAGTATCTGCGACGTTACGCTAGGCCCTCGTCCCTGCACGGAAATCCGCTACCAGCTATGTCATGGTCGCCGAGGCTGAGCATTTATATCCTTGAGAAACCTGCCTCTACTTGCTCCTCCCACGCCACCGGGAACGGCCGCATCAACACCGTCAGCGTCACCTCGGTCGGCTGCCGCCCATCCAGAAGCGCCTCGACAATATACGGGGCGAGCAGTGTCATCCGTAGCACTCGGCTCACGTAAGACGGGTTGATCTTCTCCGCCTTGGCGATCTCCTGGATCGTCGCGTACCGGCCGGTCTCTAGCATTTTCTGCCAACGGAACGGGTGGGCAATGGCTTTGATTAGCGTGCTGTCGACGTGAGGCACCGTGGCCGGTACCGGCGCGCCGTTCGGCGCCAGTACCAGCTTCCGGCCGCCTCGCTTGCGCACGGCGAAGGGCACCTTGATGGTGACGGCGGCCCTATGCACTGGCGTCATTGGACACCGAAAGAGACTCAACCATGAAACTTATGCTTTCAGCCGCCGCCGTTTGCGGTTGCCTTCTGGCGGTGCCCTCCCAGGCTCAGGTCGATGGTGTCGAGCGTGGACGAGTTTTCGCCCAGGCGAATTGCGCGGCGTGCCATGCCATTGGCCGTGACGGTGTAAGTCCGCTTAAGTCCGCAGCGCCACTGCGCACACTTCATCGCCGCTATCCGGTGGAATTTCTGACAGAAGCGCTCGCCGAAGGCATCATGACTGGGCATCCGGCAATGCCGCAGTTCAGATTGGAAATGGCCCAGATCGGAGACCTGATTGCGTATCTGAAGTCGCTCGAATGAAGAGTGATTCGCGACGCCTCTCCCTCTGCGGCGCGGCTACCGCCGTGGCCGCGAGAGCCGCGTATCAAGTAGAGGGGGAAGGGCGGACATACGCCGATCGGGAAGCGGAACAGAATGCGACGAGATCGGACAGCGGGTCCGACACAGTTCTCGACGCTATGGCTAAGGTCGACAATTGACTGGCTGGGAGCTGGTGCACTCGAGGAGAGAGCAGACGCATGAGAGAGAGCGAGAACGCGTCCGTCGGGACCCAACTAGCGCGCATCCTGCGCGACCGCATTGCCCGCCGACGCTACAGCCGGAAGGTCCCGACTGAAAGCGAATTGATGGCAGAGTTTGGGATGTCGCGTTACGCCGTGCGCTCTGCGCTTCTCCAGCTGGAGCGTGACGGCTTGATCGAACGTCGGCCAAGGCGGGGCACTGTCGTCATCGCAGTTCCGCGCGAAACATCTCCGTGGGCTATCCGTTCTGTCGAAGACCTCATAGATCGCAATCTGCTCGAGCAGCCGCGCGTCCTGTCGGCAAAGGCCGTGAGCGCAAGCCGATTTCCCGATTATGCCACTCTGTTCGGCGTAGCGAGAGGCGGACAACTGTTCGTGATCGAAAGGGTCTCCCGGGGAGAGCCTGGGGAGCGTGCCTTCTACTCAGTCAATGCCATGCGTCTTGAAGACGGCAAGGCGTTGTCGCATCGGGACATCGGTCTTGAACCACTAATTGTCCAGATCGAGAAGGCGCGCCGGATTCGAGCCTATCGCGTGCGCCAGGAGATCAAGGGCGGCCAGGCGTCGTTACCAGCTGCGCAGCACCTCGGTATTCCCCCGGGTCATCCGACGGTCGTCGTGCGGCGCACCTATTTTGCCTGGGAGGGCACGCCGATCGTCACAGCGGACCTCCACTATCGCCTTGAGTTGTTCCGGCAGGCGATCGATCTGTTTCGTGAGAATGCCGGCAGTTGACGGCAGCTGCATTTTGTTCGAACAATTAGGTAACCGATGCGGCGCAGACCGCACGACGAGGAGTGAAACGCTTTCGCGAGGCCGCTGGCATGGCGTCAACTGCGCTGCAAGACCGGGTCGGCGGGGACATGATCCCGCTGGATGGCGTTGATCCACAGGAATGGTACTTCGCTAACGGGTATACGGACGGACTGCCCGTGGTGCCCCCGACCCCTGAAAAGGTCGAGGCAATGATCGAGGCCCTGGGCGGCGACGGCGATTTCCTGGAGGCAAGGGTGCCGCCGCGCTGGGGAAACCTTACGCGCCGCGTGCTAGCGGTAAATGCCGTGATGGCCGGCTGCCTGCCCCTGTACGCTCCGGTGCTCCGGGCGGCCATGCGGGCCATGTGCGAACCCCACTTCAACCTCAATGCCATCCAGGCAACGACACATGTCATTGCCCCCTTGGTTGTCGTCAACGGGCCGGTCCGGAAGGAGATTGGGATGAACGCCGGACACGGCGCATTCGCTCCCGGCAACCGCGCCAACGCGACCATCGGCCGGGCAATTCGACTGATGCTTCTCAACGTGGGCGGCGCATTGCCTGGTGTGCTGGATAAGAGCACACAGGGTACGCCGGCTAAGTACAGCTATTGCGTTGCCGAGAACGAGGAAGACAGCCCCTGGGCTCCGTACCATGTGGAGAAGGGGTACCGGATGCAGGACTCGACGGTCTTTGCGATCGGTGCGGAGTCGAACCACAACATCAACAGCCCCCTGCCGAATGACCCGGAGGGCATTCTCGACGACGTCATCTCATCAATGACAACCGTCGTGCACAACAACGCCCGTGCCAGTGGTCACTGTACCGTGGCCCTGTCACCAGAGCATGCGCAGGCGATCGCCAAGCATGGTTGGACCCGTCACGACGTGCGTTGCTACCTGCAAATGTACGCGACAAACAAGTTTGGCCGCATTGTCCACAATCACAAGTATGGCAAGGCCTACAATCGCCACCTGCCGCGCTGGTATCGCCGCGATCTGGATTCCGACATTCCGATCGTTCCGTCGCCGGATAACATCCACCTTTTCGTCATCGGTGGTACCGCCGGCCGCTTCTCGTCGTTCATTCCGGGCTGGGGGCATTACAACAGCCCGGTTCTTCGCGCGATCGATGGCGCCGTGCCGAACGGCGGCCCGGTCTGCGTTGACGGCACCTGTTTCCTCTGATCATCGCCGGTTCTGCAAGGAGTTCCGCCATGTCCTACAGCATCCCCCTCTACGGCTACGACCCCCGTGGTATCGTCCAAGCCGAGGCGCGGCCGCTGGCTCCCCGAGTTGTCGACCTGAGGGGGCTGCGCTTGGGCGTTCTCGACAATGCGAAGATGAAAGCGGGCAAGCTACTCACCTACACGGCCGATATCCTGAATGAGGAGTTTGCCTTTGCGCAGGTTAATACCTTTGTGAAGCGCGGCTTCTCCTACACGGCCGACCCGGAAATGATTGCGCAGATCGCAGCATCCAGCGATGTAGTCATTACAGCTATAGGCGATTGAGGGTCCTGTACATCGTGCAGTGTGCACGACGGCATTGAATTGGAAAGCTTGGGTACCCCGTCGGCGGTCATCGTCACGCGGGAATTTGTCACCGAGTGCGTCACGCAACGAGCCGCTCTCGGCATGACCGGTCTCGAGCCGGTAGTCGTCGATCATCCCTTGTCGAGTTGTACTGATGACGAGGTCCGTCATCGAGCTCGTCAGGCGGCCGAGCAAGTTAAGCGTCTTCTGGTACGTCGTTAGAAGCGACCACCCGCATGCACCGCATCCTCGCTGGAATCCGTGTCCTCGACCTGACGCAGTTCTTCTCGGGGCCGCAGGCGACACTTTTCCTGGCCGGACTTGGAGCGGAGGTCATCCGGATCGACTCGCCGGCGGGTGCCGAGCGCGTGGCGCTCGGTGCGCCATATGCAGGCGCCGAAGGCGTCTCGTTCACGCGCAAGTCCGTAGATGACCTGAACGTCAACTACCTGAAGCGCACGCGCGGCAAGAAGGCCATCACCCTCGATCTCAAGAAAGCAGAAGGCAAGAAGCTCTTCCTTCGACTCGTCGAGAAGGCGGACGTAGTGGTCGAGAACTTCAGCGTAGGAGTGATGGGCCGTCTCGGGCTCGACTACGCGAATCTCTCGGCTGCGAATCCCCGCTTGGTCTACTGTGCGTTGACTGGGTATGGCTCAACTGGTCCGGACCGCGATTTGAAGGCCTACGACGTCACGGTCCAAGCGGCGGCCGGGCTGATGAGTGTGACCGGGCTGCCGGGCCAGCCTCCCATGAAGGCCGGCACGGCCCTGTCCGACGCGATCGCCGGCACGTTTGCGATGTCGGGCGTTCTCGCGGCCTTGCTTGACCGGGAACGCACGGGACGAGGCCAGTTTGTCGACATATCCATGGTCGACTGCCTCTTTGCCCTGATGTTCGACGACCCGATAGACTGGTACGAGCGGCTTGGTGTGCCGGTTCGCCAGGGTAACCGGATCCTGCGCTTTTCACCGATCAACACTTACGCCACCAAAGACGGTTGGGCGGTGCTGGGGGCAGCGACGCCGGGCCAATGGTCTGGTGTGCTGAAGGCGCTCAACCGCCTCGACCTGGCTGACGATCCTGACTGGAGCAGCCTCGATTGGCGGGTGGCCCACAACGAGCAGGTCGATGCCCTGGTCGCAGAGTGGGCCGCCGACCGTACCACCGCCGAGGCGGTCGAGCGGATGCTTGCCGCAGGTGGCGTCGCCTCGGCCATCAACGGGCCCCGGGAACTGGCCGCGTCGCAGCACCTTCGAACGCGCGGCATGTACCAGCCGCTTGAGCATCCGACGCTCGGAGTCCTTCCCGAGATTGGCGCACCCGGCTTCCCGATGAAATTCAGCGAGGCGGAGGCTGGCTATTTCAGCCCGGCACCGCTGCCTCGCCAGCACAACGAAGAAGTTCTCGGTGGGCTGCTCGGCCTCGGTGCGGACGAACTCGAGAGGCTGGTCAAGGACGGCATCATCTGAAGTTGTGGTGCCGCATAACTGGAGGAACGCATGGATACCGTGCTGCACAACCAAACTGATCGGTTCGCTTGGAAAGCCGACGACCATCGGTCGGCCGATCAATGGCTCTACGAGTTGACGCCGTCGGACCTGCGTGAACTCGACGAGGCAGTGAAGGCCGTGCGGTCTCGCGGCCTTGCGCCCCCTGGTTACTCGGCGGGGGATTTTCCTATCCCGACGTTCGGTCAGCGGTTGGCCCGGCAGGCCCGTCAGCTCGAGCACGGTTGCGGCTTCTTCCTGTTGCGGGGAATCCCCGTCGACCGCTACGATCTCGACACGATCAAGGCGATTTACTGGGGCATCGGCGTGCACATGGGCGCGCCAGTCTTCCAGAACAAGCGTGGCGATCTGATGACTCATGTCGCCGACCAGGGCGACGACTATGAGGACATCAACACGCGCCTCTACACGACGGCGGCCGCGGCCAACCCCCATAACGATCCCAGCGACGTGGTGGGGTTGCTCTGCGTGCGAAAGTCGACGGAGGGCGGGCGCAGCATGATCGCCAGTGCGATTTCGATCTACGAGCGCATCGTCCGGGACTACCCAGAGCACTTGCCCATCCTGCACCGTGGATTTCCCCACGACACGCGGGGCGAGGGTACCGAGCGTCGACTCGATGAAACGACGCCCGACATTCCAGTCTACAGCCTGTTCGAAGGCAGGCTTAGCTGCTGCCTGAACTCTAAGTCGAGCCGGACGGCCCGCGAAAAGCAAGGACGACCGCTGACCGACGCCGAGTGGGCAGCGATCCGTTGCGTCGAGGAACTCGCCGTCAGCCCCGATCTTTGCCTCGGCATGGACTTCCGCCCGGGCGACATTCAGTTCCTCAATAATTGGACCGTGATCCACACGCGTACAGCATTCAGGGATGGCGATCGGCCGGAGGACAAGCGGCTCTTGTTGCGCCTGTGGCTAAACTTACACGAGGGGCGCCCACTTGCGCCCGGCATGGGCGATCGCTTCAACAATGGCTCGCGCGGTGGCGTTCCGGCGGTGCAGTCATGATGCGCCGGCGTACCCTCTCCCTCGCGTTCGCGGCCGGCCTGGCGTCCAAGGCCGCAAGTGCCAATGACTACCCGTCGCGGCCAGTGAAGGTCGTGGTGCCAATCTCGGCGGGCAGTGCCACTGATGTGGTGGCGCGCCTCGCGGCCGAGAGCCTAAGGGAAGCGCTTTCGCAACCTTTCCTAGTCGATAACCGGCCGGGTGCCGGAGGTTCGCTTGGCTCGGCCGTGGTCGCCAAGGCGCCGCCCGACGGCTACACGCTGCTGGTCGTATCGTCGGCTCACACTGCCAATCCAGCACTCTACGCTAGCCTGCCGTACGATACCGCGAAGGAATTTCGCGGCATCACGATGCTGGCGACACTGCCGCTGATCCTTGTTGTGGCGCCATCCAGCAACATTCGGTCGGTCAAGGACCTGCTGGCTCTGGCCAAAGCGAAGGCCGGCCAGATCACTTACGCGTCGAGCGGAGTCGGAAGTGCCCTTCATATGGGATCGGAGAAGTTCCGGGCGATGGCCGGCTTCGAGGGTGTGCACGTACCCTACCGCGGCACGCCTGAGGCTTTGACCGATGTCATGGCAGGACGCGTCGACTTTGCCTTCATCTCGATTGGCAACACTCTGAGCCCGATCAAGGAGGGAAAGCTCGTGGCGCTGGCGACGAGCACCGCAAAGCGCTCGCGGATGCTTCCGGACGTGCCGACGACGGTTGAGGTGGGGATCGCCAACTCTTCCTATGAGCCGTGGATCGGCATGTTCGCTCCGGCCGGCACGCCCAACGCCATTGTCGACGCGCTCAACAAGCCGCTGGTGAAGGCGCTCGAGTCGCCGGACATGGTCGCGAAGCTCGCCGCAGTTGGGGCCGAACCGGCTCCGATGTCACCCGCTGCATTCGATGCCTATGTCGCACGCGAGCTCGTTGACACCAAGGAACTGGTGCGGGTCGCCAAGATACCAATAAACTGAAGGCGAGAACCAAGCGCCAGCCCGGCTTGAAGAGCGAGGCCGGGTTCTGAGCCAGGCTTCCTCAAGGACTCGCCAGCCGGGGGAATCTACGTGGCGACAAGTACGGTTGCGCTGGTCTGATCGGGGGGAACATTTAGAAGATGCGCAGCTATCCCCGATAAGCTTTTAGGCCGATCAATGTCCTTCACTGACCGCTTCGCCTACTCACGGCCACAGCGGCAACCCGGGATCTCTGGCGATCCCTGCCATCGTGCTGGCCGTCAGCCCAGGCCCAAGCACGAAGGGCAGCCTGCGCCGGCGAATGCGGTCGCTAAGCAGCAGGCCGATGACCGGCACGCCCAAGCCCGTTTGGTCAAAAAACTCGAACGACCGGAAGCCCAGCGCCCAAGCGTGGTAACGATAGCGGTGCCTGAGGTGGCCCGGTACAATTCTTCGGACGGCCCGTGATGTCGTCGCCGGGGTCAGGGTCGGGGGCGGTTATGAATTGGGCGCGTATCCTGGCCTACCCGGTAGATGTGTGCGGCTGTTCGAGTGAGGTTTTTTACGCCAGCCTCTCTGCGCGAGATCTTGGCGACGTCGTGACCTTGATAAAGAGCCTGAGACGCAGCGCAGTGAAAGTTGCGTCGATGTCTGTCGCCGCCAGGCAGGGTCGCAGCTAAGATTGCGGGTTAAGGAACCTGAGATGACGAGGGGGCAACGATGACGGACAGCAACGATCTTCTGGTGCGGCGCGAGGACGGCGTCCTGGTGCTGACCTTCAATCGGCCCGAGCATCGCAATGCATTGACCCAAGAAATGCAGGTCAGGCTTGGCGAGGAACTCGCCGCTGCGGAACTCGACCGCGAGGTTGGCTGCGTGCTGCTGACCGGCGCGGGTGGGGCGTTCTGCGCCGGCGGAGACGTAAAGAACATGGCGCGCGGCCATGCGGCGGGGCAACCCATCGATCAGCTCCGGCGCATGGAAACGCAGCGCCAGTCCCAGCGGCGCACCTCCTTGCGCCTGTTCGAGATGGCCAAGCCCACGATCGCCGCCTTGCCCGGCGCGGCTGCCGGCGCCGGCCTTTCGCTGGCGCTCGCCTGCGACATGCGCATCGCCTCCGAGACGGCGATCATGAGCACCGCCTTCGTGAAGATCGGTCTCTCCGGCGACTACGGCGGCACCTACCTGCTGACGCAGCTGGTCGGCCCGGCCAAGGCCCGCGAACTCTATTTGCTGGGCGACCGCATCGACATGACCGAGGCGGCCCGGATCGGACTGGTGAACTGGGTCGTGCCGTCTGTCGAGCTCGAGATCAAGGCTCTGGAGATCGCCAGGCGCCTCGCTTCCGGCCCGCGCCTGGCTCACCGGCTCATCAAGGACAACCTCAACCGGGCGCTGAAGGGCAGCTTCGCTGAATGCCTCGACATGGAGAGCGCTAACCTGATGCAGCTGCGTGACACCGAAGACCACAAGGAGGCCGCGCGCGCTTTCGCTGAGAAGCGGGCACCGAGGTTCGCTGGGCGCTGAGTTCACCTGTCCTTGCACAAGATGTCATCCGGCCATGGAGTCGGTTCGCCGATGAATGCCACGGTTGGTGCTGTTCTGTGATCGAAGAGCTCGCCGTTCTCTTGCGGCGCGGCCTCCCCGCATGGGTCCTGGGCGCGCCTGCCTCCGATCGACGCAATGGCGGATCACGACGACGCCCGGCAGTGTCAGGGCGGTACAGTTTCGGTCGCCGTAAACGGTTCAGGCCGCGCGGCGCTCGTAGCGATGGTGCCAGCCGGGGCGTTGCCGGCGCAGGACGGTCAACTGATGCCGCAGGGCGACGAGTTCGAGTTCCAGCGAAGTACGGCTGCGCAGCCGGAACGAGAGCAGGGAACCGAGGGCGGACAGAAGCGTAAGCATGTCGATGACGGTATGACCATGGCACAGAAACGCTCACTTCCTGGGCTTTTGGAGTCTTGAGCGGGCACACCTCCGAATCTGAAGGACCACACATCCGGGGAACATCCCGATGACTCGCCAATGGGCCGAAAAATGGCAGCATTGAACTCGAGCCTTGTCGACCGCTCGTCGCTCGGTCGCTAGAGTTGCCACCGTCCGAGGTCGGTTTGCCGCCGCCCGATACGGCCCCAGAAACTTAAGGAGGATGAGCCAAAATGGTCAATCGCATGAAATTCTATATCGACGGCGCCTGGGTTGACCCGGTCGTCATGAAGACGGTCCCGGTAGTCAATCCGGCCACCGAGGAGCGCATTTACGACGTCGCCGTCGGCTCGAAGGCGGACGTGGATAAGGCGGTCGCCGCCGCCCGCAGGGCGTTCGAGACGTTCTCGGTCACAACGCGCGAGGAGCGCATCGCGCTGCTCGAGAGGATCATCGACGCCTACAAGGCGCGCTCCAAGGAAATCGCCGCTGCCATCTCCGACGAGATGGGCGCGCCGATCCCGATGGCCGAGCGTGCGCAGGCCGGTGCCGGCCTCGGTCACCTGATGTCGACCCTGCAGGTGCTGAAGGATTATCACTTCGAGGAAAAGGTCGGCACGGCCACCGTCGTGCGCGAGCCGATCGGCGTGGTCGGCATGATCACCCCGTGGAACTGGCCGCTCAACCAGATCGCCTGTAAGGTCGCTCCTGCGATCGCCGTCGGGTGCACGATGATCCTGAAGCCCTCGGAATTCACGCCGACCTCGGCCCTGATCTTCGCCGAAGTCATGCATGCCGCCGGCGTCCCGAAGGGCGTGTTCAA